>NZ_JBSFNQ010000022.1:0-92900 GCF_053981115.1 Streptomyces sp. NPDC003691
AGGGCCCGCACTCCATCGCGGAGTGCGGGCCCTCCGGCGTATCCGCGCGGACGGTCTACCGGTGTATCCGGCCGACAGTCCTTCGCCGTATCCGCGCCGACGGCTGTGCGCCCCCGCCCGGAAGGATCCGGGCGGGGGCGCGGCGGTAGCTGACCGGGCGGGGCGCGGCGGTGTCAGAGTTCCAGCGGCAGCACCGACGTGGGGGCGTGCTCCGGCTCGGTCGCCAGCTCCTCCCATTCGTTGACCGCGTCGATCTGCACGCCCATCGAGATATTGGTGACCCGCTCCAGGATCGCCTCCACGACCACCGGCACCCGGTACTCGGCGGCCAGCTTCTTCGCCTCCTCGAAGGCGGGCAGCAGCGCGTCCGGTTCGGTGACCCGCAGCGCCTTGCAGCCCAGGCCCTCGACGACCTTGACATGGTCCACGCCGTAGACGCCCAGTTCGGGGGAGTTGATGTTCTCGAACTCCAGATTCACCTGGAAGTTGATGTCCAGGTTCCGCTGGGCCTGGCGGATCAGGCCCAGATAGGCGTTGTTGACCAGGACATGGACGTACGGGATGCGGTGCTGCGCCCCGACGGCCAGTTCCTCCAGCATGAACTGGAAGTCGTAGTCCCCGGAGAGCGCGACGACGGGCGAGTCCGGGTCGGCGGTGGCGACACCCAGGGCGGCCGGGATGGTCCAGCCCAGCGGACCGGCCTGACCGCAGTTGATCCAATGGCGGGGCCGGTACACGTTGAGCAGCTGGGCGCCCGCGATCTGGGAGAGCCCGATGGTGGTCACGTACCGCGTCTCCGGTCCGAAGGCGCGGTTCATCTCCTCGTACACCCGCTGGGGCTTCAGCGGCACCTGGTCGAAGTGGGTCCGCCGCTGGAGGGTCGCCTTGCGCCGCCGGGCCGCGGCGGCCCAGGCGGAGCGGTCGGGCAGGGTGCCCTCGGCCCGGTGCTCCCGGGCCAGTTCGGTGAAGAGCGCGAGGGCGGCGCGGGCGTCGGAGACGATCCCGTAGTCGGGGGCGAAGATCCGGCCGATCTGGGTGGGTTCGATATCGACATGGACGAACGTCCGGCCGCGGGTGTAGACGTCCAGGCCGCCGGTGTGGCGGTTGGCCCAGCGGTTTCCGATACCGAGGACGAAGTCGGACTCCAGGAAGGTGGCGTTGCCGTAGCGGTGGGAGGTCTGGAGGCCGACCATCCCCGCGTTCAGGTCGTGGTCGTCGGGGATGGTTCCCCAGCCCATCAGGGTCGGGACCACGGGCACCCCGGTCAGTTCGGCGAACTCGACCAGCAGCGCCGAGGCATCGGCGTTGATCACCCCGCCGCCCGCCACGATCAGCGGCCGCTCGGCGGCCAGCAGCATCTCCAGCGCCTTGGCGGCCTGGGCCCGGGTGGCGGCCGGCCGGTGGACCGCCAGCGGCGCGTACGTCTCGGGGTCGAACTCGATCTCGGCCTGCTGGACGTCCAGCGGCAGGTCGATCAGGACCGGCCCGGGGCGGCCCGACCGCATCAGATGGAAGGCCTGCTGGAACACACCGGGCACCTGGGCGGCTTCCATCACCGTGGTGGCCGCCTTGGTGACGGGCCGGGCGATGGCCGCGATGTCGACCGCCTGGAAGTCCTCCTTGTGCATCACCGCGGTCGGCGCCTGGCCGGTGATGCAGAGGATCGGTATGGAGTCCCCGGTGGCCGAGTACAGCCCGGTGATCATGTCGGTGCCGGCCGGGCCGGACGTGCCGATGCAGACTCCGATGTTCCCCGGCCGGGTGCGGGTGTAGCCCTCGGCCATATGGGAGGCGCCCTCGACATGCCGGGCGAGCGTGTGGTCGATGCCGCCGCCCTCCTGCAGCGCCTTGTAGAAGGGGTTGATCGCGGCACCCGGCACACCGAAGGCATGGGTGACGCCCTCCCGCTTGAGGATCTCGACTGCCGCGCGGGCAGCGGTCATACGAGGCATCTGTGTCCCCAATTCTGCTCGGACCCCATCGCGGAGCCTTCCGCCACCCAGGCTCGACGATTTCCACGATGCGAAAGTCTAATTCTGTTATGCGAAATCAATGTAGAAGGCGCTCCGGGCAGCGTCAAGGCACGGCGAGGGGCGGCCTCGCCCCGCCCCGCCGGGTGCGGGACCATGGAGCCGACCGAACGACCGGCGCCGTGACCGGCGCCACGAGGACCGCCGCGCCGCCGCGCGGCGGAGCCCGAACTCCCGCCGTGCCACCGGGTATCCGGCCGTGCGGGCACCGCGGGCACGAAGGAGGGGGCGCCATGACGGCGGCCGAGCCGGTCCGACTGCGCTGTCCCCACTGCCACCGGGAGCATCGCTACTCCTCCCCCGGCTATCTCTGCCCCTGCGGCACCACGGTCGCCGTCCCGCTGCTGAGCACGGCCGAACCCGCGGTGCTGTACCGGCGGATCTGGGACGAGGAGTGGGTGACCGTCCACTGCGCGTCCTGCGGCGAGGCGAACGACTGGCCCCGGCCCGAAGTGGGCTGCCCCTGCGGCACCCTGATCCGGCCCGCCGTTCGGGCGGCGGACACGCCCCCGGAGGACCTGGACGGCCCGCCTCCGGCCGCCCCCGCCGCCGGTCCGACGGTCCCCGCCGATCCGGCCGGACGGGTGCCCGTCCCCCGCTCGGGCGAGGGCGCGCGCCCCGCCTTCCGCCCGGTCCCCGTCCGTACCGCCCGCGACGCGGTCGCGACGGCCGCCCACTATCTGGAGTGGCTCGGCTTCCACGACGTGGTGCCCCAGGTGGTGCACCAGCCCGAGCCCCGGACCGGCGTCCCGGCCGGTCCGCGGCTCCCCGCGGGCACCGATCTGCGCGGCCGGGGCGTCGTCGCCCAGGTCGAGCCGTCCACGCTCCGTACGACGCTGCGCGATGTGGAGTGCCTCTGGCTCAATGCCCTCACCGCCGCGGCGGTCCCGGTCTACTTCGCGCTCGCCGGGTACACCGACGAGGCGCTGGACCGCGCGGACGAGCTGGGCATCCCGCTCTTCGTGGTGGACCTCGCGGGCGAGCCGCGCCCGGCGAACGGCCCGGCCCGCGGCCTGGTCGCGGCGGGCGCGCCCTGACTCCCGGTCACGCCCCACCGGAGCCCGGCCCGAATAACCCCCCGCCGCCGGAGTCCGGCCCGAAATGACCCCCCGCCGCCCGCGCCCGGCGACCCGCCGGGGGATACTTGCGGTATGCGCATACGCCGGGCCGAAGCCGCCGATCTGCCGCTCCTCCAGGACATCGAACGGGCCGCCGGAGAGCCGTTCCGCGAACTCGGCATGGTGGAGATCGCGGACGACGAGCCGCCCGCGCTGGAGGTCCTGGAGTGCTACCGCGCGGCCGGCCGGGCCTGGGTCACCGAGGACGGGGACGGACGGCCGCTCGGCTATCTCATCCATGACACCGTGGACGGCGCCGCCCATGTCGAGCAGGTCTCGGTGCACCCCGCCGCCGCGCGCCGGGGGCTCGGCAGTGCGCTGATCGACCATCTCGCCGGACTGGCGGCGGCGGACGGGCTCACCGCGCTGACCCTGACGACCTTCGCCGAGGTGCCCTGGAACGCGCCGTACTACGCGCGCCTCGGATTCCGGGTGGTGCCCGATTCCGAGGTCACCGAGGGGCTGCGGGAGATCCGGCGCGCGGAGAAGGAGCACGGCCTGGACCGCTGGCCGCGCGTCTGCATGCGCCGCGAACTCCCGGCCGCCGCACCGCGCTGACGGCCGCGCCGCGCCGGCGGCCGCGCCGCGCCGGCGGCCGCGCCGAGGGCCGGGGCCCGGGGGCGCGGGCGTCCTCGCCGGACGCCCCGGCTCCGTACGGCGGGCAGGTCCGTACGAACCGGTCTCGTAGGGCGGGCAGGTCCCGGTCGCCCCCGGGCCCGGCCCCGTACGGCGGGCAGAGCCGTACCGGAATCCGCCGGTCCGCCCCGTACCGCGGACAGGGCCGTACGGGCCTTCGTCAGCCGGCCCCGTACCGCTCCCTCAGCTCCACCTTCCGTACCTTGCCGCTCACCGTCATCGGAAAGGCGTCCAGGATCTCCAGCCTGCGCGGGATCTTGTAGTGGGCCAGCCGCTGGTCGCAGAAGGCCCGCAGGGCGTCCAGGGTCGGCGGGTCCGCCGGGTCGCGAGGCACCACACAGGCCAGGATCTCCTCGCCGTACCGCGGATCCGGCACCCCGACCACCTGGACGTCGGCTATCTGCGGATGCCGGTGGAGGAACTCCTCGATCTCCCGTGGGTAGACGTTCTCACCACCGCGGATGATCATGTCTTTGATCCGGCCGACGATCCGGACGAATCCGTCGGGCCGCATCACGGCCAGATCCCCGGTGTGCATCCAGCGCCCCGCGTCGATCACCTCGGCCGTGCGCTCCGGTTCGCCCCAGTACCCCAGCATCACGCAGTAGCCGCGGGTGCACAGCTCCCCCGCCTCGCCCCGCGGCAGCGTCACCCCGCTCACCGGGTCGACGATCTTCACCTCGATATGCGGCAGGGTGCGGCCGACGGTGGCGGTACGCCGTTCGAGATCGTCGTCGCGGTGCGTCTGGGTGGAGACGGGCGAGGTCTCCGTCATCCCGTAACAGATGGCGACACCTGCCATGTTCATCTCCGCGACGACCCGCTCCATCACCTCCACCGGGCACGGCGAGCCCGCCATGATCCCGGTGCGCAGGGACGACAGGTCGTGGCCGGCGAAGCCGGGGTGGTCGAGTTCGGCGATGAACATCGTCGGCACCCCGTACAGGGAGGTGCAGCGCTCGGCGGCCACGGCCGCCAGGGTGGCCGCGGGGTCGAAGGACGGCGCGGGGATCACCATGCACGCGCCGTGGGAGGTGGCGGCCAGATTGCCCATGACCATGCCGAAGCAGTGGTAGAAGGGCACCGGTATGCATATCCGGTCCGTCTCCGTGTAGCCGAGGCTCTCCCCCACGAACCAGCCGTTGTTGAGGATGTTGTGGTGGGAGAGGGTGGCGCCCTTGGGAAAACCGGTGGTCCCGGAGGTGTACTGGATGTTGACCGGGTCGTCGCAGGAGAGGGCGGCCCCCCGCGCGGCGAGCGCCTCGTCCGTCACCCCTTCGGCAGCAGCGGTCAGCCGGTCCCAGGAGGCGTCTCCGAAGTAGTGGACGGAGCGCAGCCCGGGACAGTCGTCGCGGACCTCGTCGACCAGGGCGCGGTAGTCGCTGGTCTTGTGCCGCCGCGAGGCGAAGAGCACCGAGACCCCGGACTGCCGCAGCACATAGGCGAGTTCATGGGACCGGTAGGCGGGATTGACGGTGACCATGATCGCGCCGATCCGGGCGGTGGCGTACTGCACCAGCACCCATTCGGGGCAGTTGACCGCCCAGATGCCGACCCGGTCGCCGCGGGCGACGCCGTGGCCGAGCAGGGCGCGGGCCAGCCGGTCGACGGCCGCGCCGAACGCGGCGTACGTCCACCGCCGTCCGGACGGCACGTCGACCAGCGCCTCCCGCTCCGGCCAGGCGGCGACCGCCCGGTCCAGATTGCGGCCGATGGTGTCGCCGAGCAGTGGCCCGCCGCCGGTGCCGTGGTCGTACGAGAGTCCGGGGGCGTCGCCGGGTCCGGCGCCCGCGGGCCGGTCCTGCATCAGGGTCACCGGTACTCCGCCTCGTCGTACTCGGTGGTGACGGCGCCGGTGGCGGTCCGCTCGCGCAGCTCGATCCGGCGGATCTTGCCGGAGACGGTCTTGGGCAGTTCGGCGAACTCGATCCGCCGGATCCGTTTGTACGGGGCGAGCACCGAACGCGCGTGGCGGAACAGTTCCTTCGCGGTCTCCGGGCCCGGCTCCCAGCCGTCCGCCAGCACGATGTACGCCTTGGGGACCGCGAGCCGTACCGGATCGGGCGCGGGCACCACGGCCGCCTCCGCGACCGCCGCGTGCTCCAGCAGCGCGCTCTCCAGCTCGAAGGGGGAGATCTTGTAGTCGGACGCCTTGAAGACGTCGTCGGAGCGGCCGATGTAGGTGATGTAGCCGTCGGGGTCGCGGGCCCCGATATCGCCGGTGCGGTAGTAGCCGCCGGCGGTGGCGTCGGCGGTACGCCGCGGATCGCCGTGGTAGCCCTTCAGCAGCCCCACCGGCCGGGCCCGGGGCGACAGGTCGAGGGCGATCTCGCCCTCGCGCGCGCCGGGGCGGCCGGTCAGCGGGTCGAGCAGTTCGATCGTGTAGCCGGGGCTCGGCCGCCCCATGGAGCCCGCCTTCAGCAGCTGGCCGGGGCTGTTGGCGATCTGCACGGCGGTCTCCGTCTGCCCGAAGCCGTCCCGGACCGCGACCCCCCATTCGCGCCGTACCACCTCGATGACCTCGGGGTTGAGCGGCTCACCGGCGGCGACGACCTCACGGGGCGGCGTCCGCAGCAGCTTGAGATCGGCCTGGATGAGCATCCGCCAGACGGTCGGCGGGGCACAGAAGCTGGTGACGCCGGCCCGGTCCATCTCGGCCATCAGCCGGGCCGCGTCGAACCGCTGGTAGTTGTGGACGAAGACGGTGGCCTCCGCGTTCCACGGTGCGAAGAGGTTCGACCAGGCGTGCTTGGCCCAGCCCGGCGACGAGATATTGAGATGGACGTCGCCCGGGCGCAGGCCGATCCAGTACATCGTCGCCAGATGACCGATGGGGTACGAGGTGTGCGTGTGCTCCACGAGCTTGGGGCGAGCAGTGGTGCCCGAGGTGAAGTAAAGCATCAGCGGGTCGTCCGAACGGGTGGGACCGTCGGGGTGGAAGCCGGATCCGGCACCGTACGCCTCGCCGTACGGCAGCCAGCCCGCGACCGGCTCGCCGACCGCGATCCGCGTGTAGTCCCCGGGCACCTCGGCGAACTTGGGCGCGTCCGCGGAGCGTACGAGGACATGGGAGACCCGGCCCCGCCGCACCCGGTCGCGCAGATCGACCGGGCCCAGCAGCGGTGTGGCGGGGATGACGACGGCCCGCAGCTTCATCGCGGCGAGCGCGGTCTCCCACAGCTCGGCCTGGTTGCCGAGCATCACCAGCATCCGCTGTCCGGCGCGTACGCCCTGCTCACGAAGCCAGTTGGCGACCCGGTCGGAACGCTCCGACAGCTCGGCGAAGCTCAGCTTCGTCTCGGTGCCGTCCTCGTCGACCAGGTGCAGCGCGGTGCGGTCGTTGCCCTCGGCGATCACGTCGAACCAGTCGAGCGCCCAGTTGAAGTGCTCCGGGCGGGGCCAGACGAAGCCGTCGTAGGCACTCCGGTAGTCCTCCCGGTGCCGCAGCAGGAAGTCCCGGGCCGCCCGGAACTCCTGCGTCGCACTGCCTGTCACCATGTGGCCTCCTCCTTGCCGCACCACTCAGTAGCATCGTGTAATCAGTGACGTAGGTCTCACCACCCCCGATCGGGGGTGCTGGCGACACGACGCGAGTTCCGAGGGAAGCAGGGCCATGCCGGATCCGGCCGAGTCGGTGGAAATGCAGGCGGCACTGGTACGCCTGCGCCGTAGCAGCGGACTGCCCGTGGTGTTCGGCGGGCTACTGAACGACCCCCACCGATTGCGCATCGCCCAGGTCAGCGGGGCGCAGACGGCCGCGCTGCACGGACTGGGCATCTCGGCGGGCAATGGTCTGGGCGGGAAGTCGATCGCCCTGTCCCGGCCCTGCGCGGTGACGGACTACCGGATGTCGCGCCATATCAGCCACGAGTACGACGCGGCGGTCACGGCCGAGGGCCTGCGGTCGGTCCTGGCGGTGCCGGTGGTGGTGCGTCGCCGGGTACGGGGCGTGCTGTACGGGGCGCTGCGCAGGCCGGTCGCCATGGGCGACCGGGTGTTCGACTCGGCGGTGGCCGCGGCGCGGGACGTGGAACAGTCGCTGGTCGTCCGGGACGAGGTGCAGGAGTTGCTCGCCGCCGCCCGGGAACCGGTCGCCGGCAGCGGCTGCTGGGAGGAGGTCCGCCACATCCACACCGAGCTGCGGGCACTGGCCGCCCAGGTCGTGGACCCGGTGCTGCGGGAGACGATCCTCGGGGTCTGCGCCCGGCTCTCCGGCGCGGGCGCCCCGGCGGGCAGCCCCGCGCAGGCACCGGCGCCGGTGACGCTGGCCCCGCGCGAACTGGACGTGCTGGCCTGTGTGGCCGCGGGCGCGACGAACGCGGCGACCGCGGACCGGCTGGGGCTCCGCCCGGAGACGGTGAAGGGCTATCTGCGCGGCGCGATGCGGAAACTGGGCGCCCACACCCGGCTGGAGGCGGTGGTGGCGGCGCGCAGGGCGGGGCTGCTGCCGTAGGCCCTGCGGGGCGGGCCGGGGGCCGCTGCGGTGCGGGAGGCTGCTGCGGTGCGGGGGGGGCGCCCGGGGTGCCGCCCGGACCTGCCACAGCGGTCCGGGGCTGCTGCGGGCCGGTACTACTCCGAGGGGGCCGTCGCCGGGCGGAGCTCGGCGACCACCCGGAAGCGTTCGAGAACCACCCGGGTCGAATCGTCGACGGTGAAGCCCGGATCCCCCAGGGCCGCGCGCATCGCGTCGCTGTGCCAGAAGTGCTCGTGGGCGGTCCGCCACTGCGCGACGGTGTCCGTGCCCTCGCCCTCCGCCCGGGCGTGGCCGGGGTCGACGTCCCGCAGCGGGACGACCCGGACGCCGGTCACCTCGATGACCGCGACGGGGCAGTCCTCGGAGTCGACGACCACCGACAGCTCCCCCGCCACCGGCAGCGGCTCGTCCTCCCGTTCGTACTCGGTCAGCAGTCCGGTGGTGGCGGTCTTGGTGCCGTCCAGGATCGCGGCGACGAGACGGTCCCGCAGCGGGCCCGGGAAGGCGAACTCGGCACGGGGCAGGGACGTCAGGTCCACGGCGGGAAGGAAGGGGAGGAAGGGGTCCGGCATACGGAGACGGTAACAAGCCCGAACACGGTGAGGTGCCCTGTTCCGGCAGTACTCCGGGCAGCCCGGGAGGGCAGCGCCGCCCCGCGCGCCAGGAAGGCGTCAAAAGTCGCCCCCCTAAGGTCAGCGCCGCGTCATGGACCGTCCGGACCGCCCCGTCCCGGGCATAGCTTCGACGACCGGAGACACCATCCCCACCGTCGGAGGACCAGGCACCATGACCACGCTCACCCCCGAGGCAACCGCGTCCGGCGACGGCGCGGACCCCGATGAACGCCGCCCGGCGGGCCCGCTGTACGTACCGGTCAGGACCGGCTCCGCCGGCGGGCACCAGCTCCGCTTCCTGCGCACACCGGCCGGGGTGCGTACGGCTGTCGGCTTCAGCAGCCCCTTGCGGCTCACGGCCGCGCTGGGCCCGGACGCCCGGTGGATCAGGCTGGCGGAACCGGCGCTGCGGTCGCTGGCCGAACCTCTCGGCGTATTCCTGGTGACGGTCGACCCCCGGTTCACGGCCCCCTTCCCCACGGCTTCCCGCCCGGCGGCCGAGCCAGGGCCCGCGGCCGGGCTCTGTGCCCGGCGCCGGATCCGGGAGGCCGCTCCGCCCGCCGCGCCGGAGCACTCGCACACGGCGTCGCCACTGGTCCACCCCTTCCTCGACTGATACCGCAGTCTCTCCCTCCCCCTCTGCCCCTCCCCACTTTCCCTTTCCTCTCCCCTCTCCCCTCTCCGGAGGTGTACGGATGACGGCGGTACCCATGGCACCTACACCCGCGACGTCGATACGCGCGTCGGCGCCCGTCCCGGTCCCCGGAATGACCGACCCGCCACCGTGGCCCGGGTCCGCGCTCGCCCGGCCCGGCGGTGACGTCGCCATGGCGGGCGTACCCCTGACCGAGCCCGCCGAGCGGTACGGCACCCCCGTCCGCGTCATCGACGAGGAGGCGGTCCGGGCCGGAGCCCGCGCCTGGCGGCGGGCGCTGCCGGACGCCGACGTGGTCTATGCGGCGGAGGCGTTCCTCTGCCGGGCGGTGGTGGACTGGATGGCGGACGAGGGCCTCGGGCTGGCTGTCGGTACGGCGGACGAACTGGAGCTGGCGGCCTCCCGCGGCTTCCCGGCGGACCGGATCGTGCTGCACGGCCCGGCCAAGTCGCCGAGGGACCTGCGGACCGCGCTGCGGCTCGGGGTCGGCCGGATCGTGATCGACTCACCCTGCGAGATCGCCCGGATCGCCTCGCAGGCACCCGGCCCGGAACCGCAGCAGGTGCTGATCCGGGTACGGCCGGGCAACGGTTCCCCGGCTGCCCGGCCGGAGTTCGGGGTCGCGGCGGGCCCGGAGACGGAGGAGGCCGTCGCCCGGGTGCTGGGGCAGCCGCGGCTTCAGCTCGTCGGCCTCCACTGCCCTCCGGACTCCGGCGCGACGGCCCCGGCTCGGTACGCGGGTGCGGTACGAGGGGCGGTCGCGCTGCTGGCCCGGATCCGGGACCGGTTCGGTGTGCCGCTGCCGGAGCTGGACCTCGGCGGCGGCTTCGCCCTGCCGTTCGCCCTGCCGGGGGTCCCCGGCCATCCGGCGCCGCCGCCCGCCGCGTACGCCCGCCGGATCGAGGGTGAACTGCTGCGTGTCTGCGCGGAGTTCGACTTTTCGGTACCGCGGCTCACGGTCGAACCGGGCCGCTCGCTGACGGCACCGGCGGAGGTGGTGCTCCACCGTGTCCTCGCGGTCGGGCGCGGGCCGGGCGGCCGGGCGCTGGTCGCCGTCGACGGCGGGCCGGGCGAGGCAGCCGGGGCCGCTCCGGTCCGGCTGATCGGCCGGTTGTCCCCGGCCCCCGTACGGCCGGCGACCGTGGTCGGCCGCCACGGCGGGCCCGGGGATGTCATCGCCGACGGGGCGGAGTTGCCGGTGGACGTACGGCCCGGGGATCTGCTGGCGGTCCCGGCGCCGGGGGCGTACGGCGTGCCGACGGCCCCGGGCGGCCGGTACGCCGTACGACCGCCGGTGGTCGCGGTCCGCGGCGGGCGGGCCCGGCTGCTGGTGCGGCGCGAGACCTTCGAGGACGTACGGAGACGGGACATCGGGCTCTGAGCCGCGGGTTCAGGACCGTACGGTTCCGAACCGGACCCGGTGCGCGGCGGCGTCCGGGGCCATGAGGGAGAGGGTCCGCTCCGCCTCCTCGGCGAGCGCCGCCCGGTCCTTCGCGGACGGTTCACCGAAGGGCTCCACGACGATCTCCGCACCAGCCTTCGCACCGGTCTCCGAGCCGGCCCTCGCGCCGGTCTTCGCGTCCTCGTCGAGGCGCCAGACTCCGGCGAGGAAGCCGTCGAGGAGGAAGACCGGATAGGACTGGTTGCCCTTCCAGGTGAGGCCCGCGTGGCGGTCGTCGGCGACGACGCGGCGCCGGTCGGCGTGGGAGAGCAGGAGGTTGTCGTACTCGGGCAGGAAGCGCGGCGGGGCGGGGGTGCCGGCGGCGGGCCGCGGGGCGTCGGGCAAATCGAAGAGTTCGGTGCCGTGTTCGCTGCGGAAGACGGCGAGGCGGGGGCGGAGCCGTTCGAAGGCGTCCCGGGTCCGGGTCAGCCCGGACCAGGTCTGGAAGTCCTTGACGGAGGCGGGCCCGAAGGCGGCCAGATAGCGCAGTACGGTCCCGTCCAGTCCGGCGGGCGGTCCGGGTTCGCGGCCCAGCCAGTGGGTGACGGTGGTCAGCCGGACCTGGCCGCTCCGCCCCCAGAGGCCGCGCGGGGTGACCTGGACCAGGGGCAGCAGACAGCGGACGGCGATGCCGAGGGAGAGGGGATCGGCGCCGGGCCAGTGTGCGAGGAGGGCGTCGCGCAGCTCCTTCATGGTCCGGGGCTCGGTCTCGACCAGCTCGCGGGCGATCGCGGCGAGCCGGTCGAGGTCCACCCCGTCGAGCCCGCCCCGGGACCGGAACGCCTTCAGCTCCCGGTCCGGGCCACCCGACTGGAGCAGTGGGCGCAGGGCGAGGGCGTCGTCGGCGGTGTGGGTGTGGATGGTGGAGCGGAGGGTGACGATCCGGACCACCCGGCGGTCGGCCATCGGCTCCGACAGCTCACCGGGGGCGAAGTCGGCGAGGCGGGCGGCGAGGGCGTAGTACGGGGGCTTGACGTTCTGCGCCTGGAGCCCGACGAGCCGGGCGACGGCCTGCTCGACGGTCACCTCGGACCGGGGTGCGCGGCGCAGCAGCAGTTGCCGGGCGAGGGTGGCCCGGTTCAGGGCGCGGTCGTCGAGGACGGGAGAGGTGTCTGCCTTCGGAGCCATGGGCTCACCGTAGCGACGATTGCGGACAGTTTCGGTCCGCAATGCGGCGGCGGCCGGTCGTCGCTCCGTGGTTATCCTGCACCCAGCCGGGGTAGGCGCGGCATCTGCCCGTCCGTACGCCGGCGGCGGATCGCCCCCGCCGTCCGGCAGCCGCGAAGGAGGTGACCACGATGCCCCCGAGGCCGTCCCCGCAGAAGGACGAAGCCCTCTCCCCCGAGGCCGCCGGACCCCCCGGCGGATACGGCGGAACCAGCGTGGTGCAGGCGGCCCTGTACCGCGACGGCCGTCGCGTCTCCGTACCGGAATCCCTGTCGGAGACGTACCGGCAGCTCGGCACGGACCCCGACGGCATGGCGTGGATCGGTCTGCACCGCCCGACGGAGCAGGAGCTGCTCTCGCTGGCGGCCGAGTTCGATCTGCACGAACTGGCTCTTGAGGACGCATTGGAGGCGCACCAGCGCCCGAAGCTGGAGCGCTACGGAGACACCCTCTTCGTGGTGCTGCGGGCGGCCCGCTACCTCGACGCGCAGGAGCGGGTGGACTTCGGCGAGCTGCATGTCTTCGTCGGCCGGGACTTCGTCATCACGGTCCGCCACGGCGCCGCCCCCGACCTCTCGGCGGTCCGCCGGCGGATGGAGGAGACCCCCGAACTGCTGGCCCTGGGCCCCGAGGCGGTGCTGTACGCGATCCTCGACGCGGTGGTCGACGGCTATGCCCCGGTAGTGGCGGGCGTCCAGAACGACATCGACGAAATCGAGACCGAGGTCTTCGGCGGCGACCCGGCGGTCTCCCGCCGCATCTACCAGCTGGCCCGCGAAATGGTGGAGTTCCAGCGCGCGACCCGCCCCCTCGTCGGCATGCTCCACGCCCTGACGGCGGGCTTCGCGAAGTACGGCACCGACGAAGAACTGCAGCGCTACCTCCGCGACGTCGCGGACCATGTGACCCACACGAGCGAACGCGTGGACGCCTTCCGCCAGGCCCTCGCGGACATCCTCACGGTCAACGCCACCCTGGTCGCCCAGGAACAGAACGCGGAGATGCGGGCACTGGCGGAGGCGGGCTTCGCGCAGAACGAGGAGATCAAGAAGATCTCGTCGTGGGCGGCCATTCTGTTCGCCCCCACACTCGTGGGAACCATCTACGGCATGAACTTCGAGACCATGCCGGAGCTCAAGTGGGCGGCGGGGTATCCCTTCGCGATCCTGTTGATGGCGGTGGTCTGCGTGAGCCTGTACGTCATCTTCAAAAAGCGCGACTGGTTGTAGACCGGACATCACCGCCACTGATCAGCTCAACTCTTGCGTACATCCAAAGACGTGCTCGACGCGAGAACGGGCCGTGCGGTGGCAAGCGTTGCCCTCTTCCTTCCGGACAGCCAGGCCGCTCGGGCCGCGCTCGCGGCGGTGCGGGATGACCAAGGCCGGCGCCCCGGTAGCCGCCATCAGCGATCACGGTGGTTCCGGCGGCGTCAGTAGTGGGCCGCCACCGCCGCCATCGGATCAGGACGGCTGCGGCGCCGTGAATCACACCAGCCATGCGACAGATCATTTCAGTTGCCGCGACACCTACCCACAACTGATCATGATCGTGGAGCAGCAAGGAGGTCAGGATGGGACTCGCGCTCTGCCCAGCGGACGACAACGTAGCCGGCCCGGATATCTCGTGGTCGTACTACGGGTTCAACCTGTTCAGGCAGTGGCTGGCCCGGACTGAGGGACTTCACCTCCGTGAGATGGCCGGGTTCGGCGGAGACCGCCCTTGGAGCAGCGTCACGACCCCGCTGACACCGCTACTCGACCACGCGGATGACGACGGCGACCTCACAGCCGCTCAGTGCGCGGCCATGCTGCCCCGACTGGAAGCGATCATCGGTGAGCAGCCGCACGCCGCCGACGGCCCCGTGCTCCAACGACGCATTGAGGATGTCCGCCGGCTGATCGGTGTCATGAAGTACTGCGTGGCCGAGGACATCCCGCTCGACTTTTGCTGATCACCCGATCACGGAGCGGAGCCGCCGGGCAGGGCCGGCAGTTGCGGGACAGCTTTTAGCCTGTCTCCATGAAGCACACCGATGACCGCCGGTTCCCCGCCGCGCTTGCCGCTGCCATGACCGTTCAATTCGACTACGCCGACGGGAAGACCGGGGTCGACTTCGAACCCTTCCCGGCCTTCCTGTCCGCGGCCGAGACCACCGACTGGTTCCAGGCCTGGACCGGAAACAGCGAACTGGACGGCAGCGACTTCCGCGTGTTCGGGCAGGACGGTACGGGCGGGTACGCGGCGTTCTGGCTCATCCGCCCGAACCGGCCGCCGGCCGAGCAGCCCATCGTCTTCCTCGGCTCCGAAGGCGAGACCGGTGTCGTCGCCCGCGACCTGGGCGACTTCCTGTGGCTACTGGCCGACGGCTACGGCCCATGGGAAGCGGCCACCTCGTACGAACCCGACTGGAAGGCGCGCCCGAATCCGGAATTGGCAGCCATCGCCGAAGCGTTCGCACCGGACCAGCGCCGCTCGGCGGCAGCTGTGATCGAGCTGGCGGCCCAGGAGTTCCCCGACTTCGACGACACCATGATGGGGCTCTGCAAATGAACCCCGCGTCGCACCACCACGACCGGCTCGCGCTTCGGCACGGTGCCTGCAGCAGGGGGAACTGAGGGCGCTACTGAGGCGGTCGTCCTCAACGAGACCGCCGTGCGCACGACACCACTCGGCGAAGGCCTCAGCGGACAAGGTAACTCCGGGCACTTTTGATCGGAACCTGCCACGTTGCCCGATGTGGCGATTCCCGGCGCAGAGGCGAGCAGGCGAGTGTACGAGTGCCCCCTTGTCCGGCACGCTCCCGTGTCACCCCGCCCCGGCGAGCCCCAGTTTCGCCGCCGCCTGCTGGAGGGCGTCCACCAGGGTGGAGGTGAGGGGGGCCGGGCCGGAGCGGGTGGTGCGGTGGGTGGCGGCGATGCGGCGGTGGCCCGCTACGCGGACCGCCGGGAGGGGGACCAGGTCGGGGGTGAGGGCCAGGGTGGGGAGGACGGCCGCGCCCAGGCCGGCCCGGACCAGGGAGAGCGCCGTCGGGAATTCGCGGCAGATATGGACGCGGCGGGGGGTGAGGCCGTATTCGGCGGAGATGCGTGCCAGGGCGCGGTGGCAGGCGGTGCCCGGCGGGGAGCCGATCCACGGGCGGTCGCGGAGGTCGTTGACCGTGCGGGGGGCGGGGGTCCAGTCGGCCGGGGTGACGATGCGGTATTCGTCGTCGGCGACCGGGACGGAGATCAGGTCCGGGGCGTCCCGGTGAGGGTCGGGGTCGGCCGCGTCGTACTCGGTGACCAGGAGGTCCAGGCCGCCGGTGCGGAGTTCGCGCAGGGCTTCCGGGCCCTCCAGTTCGATCAGCCGGGGTTCCAGGGCCGGGTGGGTGCGGGCGAGTTCCGTGAGGGCCGGGACCAGGAGGTGGGCGACCGCGGTGGAGAAGGCGCCGACGGTGACCGGGCCGGACGCGCGGCCGGCGAGGAGGGTCAGTTCGCGGCGGGCCTCGGCGAGTTCCTGTTCGATGCGTTCGGCGCGGGCGGCGAGCAGTCGGCCCGCCGGGGTGAGTCCGGTACGGCGGCGGGAGCGGTCCACCAGGGGCTGGCCGACCTCGTGTTCCAGCCGGGCCAGATGCTGGGAGACGGCCGAGGGCGTCAGATGGAGCACTTCGGCCGCGTCGACCACGCCGCCGCGGAGGGCGACGGCGCGCAGGACTCGGAGTCGGCGGGGGTCCAGTTCCATAAGCGGGACTGTAGCGTCGCTTCAGAAAGACTCGCTTGTGGTGCAGTGGGACTGCACTGAGGATATGCGCATGGACGAGAACGGTGAGCAAACCGGGTACCGGGGCCGCAGGACGGTGGACCTCAGTCACCCCATCCGGCACGGCATGATCACTTATCCCGGGCTGCCGGGGCCCGAGATCGGTGACCATCTCTCCCGCGAGGGTTCCCGCGAGCACTACGCGCCCGGTACCGAGTTCGCGATCGGCCGGATCTCGATGGTCTCCAATACCGGGACCTATCTCGACAGCCCCTTCCACCGCTACGGCGACGGCGCGGACCTGGCGGCCCTCCCGCTCGGCAGGCTCGCCGATCTGGACGGGATCGTGATCCGGGCGGTGAGTGAGGAGCGGCGGGCCGTGGGGCGGGAGGAGTTGGTCCCGTACGACGTCCGGGGGCACGCCGTGCTGGTCCACACCGGCTGGTCGCGGCACTGGGGCAGCGATCGGTACGGGAGCGGGCATCCGTTCCTCACCCGGGACGCTGCCGGTTGGCTGGTGGAGCAGGGGGCCGCGCTGGTCGGTATCGACTCGCTGAACATCGACGACATCCGGGACGGCACCCGGCCCGCGCACACCCTGCTGCTGGGCGCCGGTATCCCCGTCGTGGAGCATCTGCGCGGTCTGGAGGAGCTGCCCGAGGGGGGCTTCCGCTTCCATGCCGTCCCGCCGGCCGTCGAGGGCATGGGCACTTTTCCGGTCCGGGCCTACGCCGTCGTCGGCGCCAGGTCGCGGTGACGGACGGCGGGGCCGTACTCGCCCTGGTCGGCTGGTCCGGGGCCGGACTGCTGCTGGCGGCCTACGCCCTCGCCTCGGCGGGCCGGGTCCGCTCCGACGGCCGGTCCTTCCAGCTGCTGAACCTCTTCGGCTCCGCCGCGCTGACCGTCAACTCCGGCTATCACCAGGCCTGGCCGTCCGCGCTGCTGAACGCGGCGTGGATCGCCATCGGCCTGGCGGCGCTGTCCCGTCGGCCGTCGGCTGGGCGGCCCCGGTGACCCCGGTGGGGCGGTCGGCCCCACCGGAGTGGTGTTCCGTCAGGAATCGGGCAGTTCGCCGCGGACCGTACGGGCCGCGGCGACCAGGTTCTCCAGGGCGGCCCGGGTCTCGGGCCAGGCGCGGGTCTTCAGTCCGCAGTCGGGGTTGGCCCAGAGGCGTTCGGCGGGGACCGCGCGGAGGGCGGTGCGGAGGAGGGCGGCCAGCTCCTCGGGGGACGGGATCCTCGGGGAGTGAATGTCGTAGACGCCGGGGCCCGCTTCGCGGGGGTAGCCGTGGGCGGCGAGTTCATGGGCGATCTGCATATGGGAGCGGGCCGCTTCCAGGCTGATCACGTCGGCGTCGAGATCGTCGATGGCGTCGACGATGTCGCCGAACTCGGCGTAGCACATATGGGTGTGGATCTGGGTCTCCGGCGCCGTGCCGCCGGTGGTGAGGCGGAAGGCCTCGGTGGCCCAGGCGAGATAGTCCGCGTGCCCGGCGGTGCGCAGGGGCAGGGTCTCCCGGAGGGCGGGCTCGTCGACCTGGATGATGCGGGTACCGGCCGCTTCGAGGTCGTTCACCTCGTCGCGCAGGGCCAGGGCGACCTGGCGGGCGGTGGTGGCGAGGGGCTGGTCGTCGCGGACGAAGGACCAGGCGAGCATGGTGACCGGGCCGGTGAGCATGCCCTTGACCGGACGGTCCGTGAGGGACTGGGCGTAGCGGGTCCAGCGGACGGTCATGGGGTCGGGGCGGGAGATGTCGCCGGCCAGGACGGGCGGCCGGACATAGCGGGTTCCGTAGGACTGGACCCAGCCGTTCCGGGTGGTGAGGTAGCCGGTGAGCTGTTCGGCGAAGTACTGCACCATGTCGTTGCGTTCGGCCTCGCCGTGGACGAGGACGTCGATTCCGGCCTTCTCCTGGAATGCGACGACCTCCCGGATCTCGGCCTTGACGGCCTCCTCGTAGGCGGCGGTGCCGATACGTCCGGTCCGCAGGTCGGCGCGGGCGGTGCGCACTCCGGTGGTCTGCGGGAAGGAGCCGATGGTGGTGGTCGGCAGCGGGGGCAGTCCGAGGTGCGCGCGCTGGGCCGCGGTGCGCGCCCCGTAGGGCTGGGAGCGGCGGGCGTCGGCCGCGGTGACGGCGGCCGTCCGGGCGCGGACCGCCGGGTCGTGGGTGAGGGACGAGGCGGCCCGGGCGGCACGGGCCGCACGGTTGGCGGAGAGTTCGCCCTCGACGGCGGCGGTTCCGTGGGTCAGTCCGCGGGCCAGGGTGGCGATCTCGTCGGTCTTCTGCCGGGCGAAGGCCAGCCAGCGCAGGACACCGGGGTCGATATCGCGTTCACCGGCGGTGTCGAGGGGGACATGGAGCAGGGAGCAGGAGGCCGCCACGTCGACCCGGTCGGCGAGCCCCAGCAGGGTGCCCAGGGTGCCGAGGGACTTCTCCAGGTCGCCGGTCCAGATATTGCGGCCGTCGACGACTCCGGCCACCAGGCGTTTGCCGGGGAGACCGCCCGCGGCGGCGAGGTCGTTCAGGTTCGCGGCGGCGGGGCCGGTGAAATCGATCGCCAGTCCTTCGACGGGGGCTGCGGCCAGGACGCGGAGCGCCTCGCCGAGCCGGTCGAAGTAGGAGCCGACCAGGATGCGGGGCCGGTCCGCCAGGGTGCCGAGGTCGCGGTAGGCGCGGGCGGCGGCGTTCAGTTCGGCGGGGGTACGGTCCTGGACCAGGGCGGGTTCGTCGAGCTGCACCCACTCGGCGCCGGCCGCCCGCAGCCGGGCGAGGACCTCGGCGTAGACCGGGAGCAGCCGGTCCAGCAGGGTCAGCGGGTCGAAGCCGGGGGCGGTGCCGGGCGCGGGCTTGGCCAGCAGCAGATAGGTGACGGGGCCGACCAGGACCGGCCGGGCTGCCGCGCCGAGGGCGAGGGCCTCCCGGAGTTCGGCGAGCTGCTTGGCCGGATCGGCGGTGAAGACGGTGTCCGGTCCCAGCTCCGGGACCAGATAGTGGTAGTTGGTGTCGAACCACTTGGTCATTTCCAGCGGCGCGGTGTCCCGGGTGCCCCGGGCCATCGCGAAGTACCCGTCCAGCGGGTCGGCGGCGACGGCGGCGCGGTGCCGCTCCGGGATCGCGCCCACCATGACGGTGGTGTCGAGGACGTGGTCGTAGTACGAGAAGTCACCGGTGGGGACTTCGCCGATACCGGCGTCGGCGAGCTGCCGCCAGGTGGCCCGGCGCAGCCCGGCCGCGGTGGTGTGGAGGGCGTCCGCGGTCACGGTGCCCTTCCAGTAGCCCTCGACGGCCTTCTTCAGCTCCCGGTCCCGCCCCTGGCGGGGGTAGCCGTACACGGTGGCACGTGCTGCCGCGGCTGCGGACTTGGTGGTCACGGAGATCTCCTTCGCGAGATGAATCCCTGAGATCCCGGCAACGGGACGAGAAGCGCGAAGGGTGACGTACCGGACGGCCGGGCCGGGTTGTACGGCACGATCCGCAGGTATGTACGCCGACCCGCCCTCGAGGTCACCGGAATATCCGCGCACGGAGACGTCCGCGCGCGGGCAACGGGCAGGTCTTCGGACTCGCGGGCACGCCTGCCGGTCTCCCGGCGGGCACCTACTGGCCGTCGCTTCCCAGGCCCGGCTCGGGCCCAGTGCGTATGACGGCGGTCGTTCCCGCTCACCGCTGCGGGGCAGTCCCGGATTTTCACCGGGTTCCCTCTTACGGCGCGCCCGTCCGGCTGACGGGGCGAACCAGTTGCACGGGCCAGCCTATGCCACCGGCGGTACGGCGACGGTCCCCGTCCGCCGTACGGACGGCGGGCGGGGACCGGGGTGGTGCGGGAGGAGCAAGGAGCTTTTTCTCAGGCGGCCTTGGAGAGGGCGGACCGGCCGGTCCGGGCCACGGGCCGGAGCGGGGTCGCGGGGCCGGCCGCGGGGCGTCGGCCCTCCTGCCGGGGCCAGAGGAGAAGGGCGCCCGCGGTGCCCGTGACGGCGAGGGCGGCGAGGACGGACCAGGTGAGGACGTAGCCCCCGTGCGTACCGAGCCATCCGGCGATGGGGTAGGTGATCAGCCAGGCCAGGTGCGAGAGGGAGAACTGGGCCGCGAACGCCTGGGGGATCGCGCTCCGTTCGACGGAGGCCCGCAGGACCGCGCCGGTCGGGGTGATGACCAGGGCCATACCGGCGCCGATGACGGCCCAGACGACCGCCGTACCGGCGCGGGAGGCCAGGTCCGCCGCGACCGTGATCACCGCGGCGATAGTGCCGGTGACCAGGACTCCGGCGCCGGTCGTCATGACGGTGCGGGCGGCGACCCGGTCGAGGATCCGGGGCAGTACGAGGGCGGCCAGGAGGGTGCCGCCGCCGGAGGCGGCGAGCATCCAGCCGACGTCCGACTGCGAACCGCCGAGTTCGTCGCGGACGTAGTTGACGGTGTTGACGACGACGATCGAACCGGCCGCCGCGACCACCAGGTTGAGGGCCATGACGCCGCGCAGCCGCGGGGTCCGCAGGAAGGTCCGGATGCCCGCCGCGGCCTTGTCCCAGGCCCGGGTCTGGGTGGTGGGGCGGGCCTCGGGGATACGGGCCGGGAGGACGAGCAGTGCGGAGATCAGGAAGCCGGCGGAGGTGCCGAGGAACAGCCAGTTGAAGCTGATGAACGCCAGGGCGACCGCGGCCAGGACCGGGCTGAGCAGGCTCTCCATGGTGGAGGCGACCTGGGAGGCGGACAGCGCCCGGGTGTAGTCGGACTCGTCGGTCACGACATCGGGGATGACGGCCTGGAAGGTCGGGGTGAAGGCCGCGGAGGCGGCCTGGAGCAGGCCGATCAGTACGTAGATGTGCCAGATCTCGGTGACGAACGGCAGGGCCAGGACGACCGCGGCGCGCACCACGTCGAGGAGGACCAGGAAGGTTCTTCTGGGGAAGCGGGCGGCGTAGGCGGCGGCGAGCGGGGCGATGACCACGTACATGACCATCTTGACGGTCAGGGCGGTGCCGAGGACGGTACCGGCGCTCGGGCCGGCGAGTTCGTAGGCGAGCAGTCCGAGGGCCACCGTCGTCAGCCCGGTCCCGAAGAGGGAGATGATCTGGGCGCTGAAGAGATAGCGGTAGTCGCGGTTGGCGAAGAGGGCCATGGCGGTGTTCCTTCCGGGTCCGTGCGGCGGGGCACGGCCCCTCCGCGGGGTCCGTGCCCCGCGGCGGGAGGCGGTGGCGTTCCTAGTCATCGGTGCCGCTCTCCGGGACGAGGCCGGCGAGCAGGTTGAACGAGCCGGTGAGGATGTTGAGGGCGACGACGCCGACCACATCGGCTATCGCGCGGTCGCCGTAGCCGTGGGCCCGCAGTGCGGCGACCTCGTCGTCGGTGATCGACGCCGGTTCGCGGTAGATCCGGAGGGCGAGGGCGATGATCGCGGCGATCGCGGGATCGGCCGAGGTGCCCTCGCGGGCCCGCTCGATCTCCTCCTCGGCCACTCCGAGCGCGCGGGCCGCGCCGGTGTGGGCGTCGAGACAGAGCCCGCAGCCCTGCTGGACCTGGACGGCGATGGAGATCCGTTCGCTGATCCTGCGGTCCAGCTTGGCCCGTCCCATGGCCCGGCTGAGCTGGAGGTATCCGCCCAGTACGGCGGGTGAGTGCGCCATGGTGGAGACCATGTCGCCGATCCGGCCGTGACGGGAGACCAGCTCGGCGAGGAGGTCCCGCGAGGCGCCGACGGCGGTTTCGGGGGTGAGGGCGGTCAGACGTGGCATGACGGTCCTTCCGGTACGGGCAGGTTCCGGGTCGGCTGCCGGCCGGTGACCCGCCCGGGGTCAGTGGTGCCCATGGTGGCCGTGGCCGTGGTGGTGGCCCGGGTGCGCGGGGGCGGCCGGGGTCTCGGCGCGGGGTTCCGCACGGGTCTCGGCGTGCGGCTCGGCGTGGGGCTCGGCACGGGGTGCTTCCGGCGCGCCGTGGGCGCTCGCGGTGCGTACCGTGAACTCGGCGGTGCGGACGGTGCCTTCGTGCTGGAAGTCCAGGTAGAGGCGGTAGGTGCCGGCCGAAGGCGCGGCGGCCATGAAGGTGATCCCCGGCCCCGGTTCGGTGACACCGTCACCGGGCTCGCCCTCGGGGTGGACATGGAGATAGCCGAGGTCGCCGACCCGCAGCGCCACCAGGTGTCCGTACGCGCCCAGATAGGGCTGGAGGTCGGTGACGGGACTGCCGTTGCGGCTGACGGTGAGGGTCAGGTCGCTCGCGGCGCCGGGGAGCAGTTCCCCGCCGAGGGCGACGGTGTACTCGCCGGTGCGGGCGGTCCGGGTGGCCTCGGGGAGCGGCCGGGGGTCGTACTGCCCGGCGACCGAGGCGTCGATCCCCAGGGTGATGGTGCCGTCGTGGCCGGTCGGGTGGATATCGGCGAAGAACCGCCAGGCTCCCGGCTCCAGGGTCAGCTCGACCGTCCAGGTGCCGTGGTGGTCCATCACCGGGTGCACGTGCTGGAATCCGGCCGTGTCCCGCCGGACGGCGATGAGGTGCAGCGTCTTCTCGTGCTCGGGGGTGAAGTCGGTCACCGGCCGGCCGTCGGGGCCGGTGATCCGGAAGGAGACCGTCTGCGGTCCGGCGGGCAGGATCACCGAGTCGAATTCGAGGGTGTATCCGCTCTCGGAGACCGAGAGCCCGCCGGGGCGGGCCGCGGCGTGTCCCGCGTGACCGGCGTGTTTGCCGTGACCGGCGTGGCCCTCATGACCGCTGTGGCCGCCGTGGGTGCCGTGGCCGGTGGTCGCGTGGACGGAACTGGTGGTCATCATCGTCTCCATCTGTGTGCTGTGCCTTCGGGCGTCTCCGCCGTTCGAGGAACAGCATACCCCCCGGGGGTATTCCCGCAAGGGGTAATTTCCGGAACGGGGAAGATCGGTGAGCGAGCACCGCCCACTGGGCCCGGCGGCGGGCGGGGAGCGGGCCGTGCCGGGGAGTGCCCGGGGCCCGGGCGGGTAGGCGCGCGTCATGGCTGTGAAGAAGACAAGCGTGCTCGTTCTGGACTGCACGGATCCCCTGGCGCTGGCGGAGTTCTACGCCGGTCTCCTGGACGCGGAGGTCCGTCCCGGCCCCGACCCCGAGTTCATCGAGATCATCGGACACCGGGGCGTCCATCTGGCCATCCGCCGGGACCCCGGCCACGCCCCGCCCAGCTGGCCCCGCCCCGAGGACGCGCTCCAGGCCCATCTGCGGATCCTGGTGGCGCGGGAGGACCTCGACGAGGCGGAGCGCGAGGCGATCGGGCTCGGGGCGAGGCCGGTCGACAGCGAGGGGAAGGGCGGTCCCCGCGAAGCGCGTGTCTACTCCGACCCGGCGGGCCACTCCTTCACCCTGGCCGTCTCGCCGCCGCCCCTGCCGCGGCGCTGATCCGGGCCGGTCATCCGCTCGCCCTCAGCGGACACAAGGACGTCGACGAGGACTCCCGGCGCGGTATCTGGCGGGACACGTCCGTCCTCCGCACCCGTATCCTCCGCGGCCATATCGAGCCATATCGAGGCCGGCGGGGAGGCCGCGGCCGAACAGGTGGCGTCGGGCAGCGTGCATATCCGTCCCGCCGACTTCGTCCGGCAACTCACCACCTTCCGGGCCGAAGCGGAGACGCTGCCCGCCAGGGCCGCGGTGCTGGGGCGCTTCGGCCGCTTCTTCTTCGGCAGGCTCTGGGACGTGTACGGACAGCGCGTCCTACCCTGGTCCCCCTTGTGACGAGGGGCGGACGAGCGCCCCGGGCCGACGGAGGAAGCACCGTGAACATCGACGAACTGCGCGGGCAGGCGGCGGAACTCCGTTTCACCCCGCAGAAACCGGTCCGCTGGCTGGCTCCGCGGGAACTGGCCCGTACGGGAGTCAAGGTGGCACTGGCCGCCGTGTTCGCCGGCTACTCGGACAAGCGCGAAATACAGGGCGCGCTGGAGGCCGGTCTGCTGCGGGCGCCGCTGGCGGACCCCGGTGCGGAGGAGCTCTGGTTCGACTTCGTGGCCGACCTCGGGGACGGCTTCGAATCGACCTATACGGTGGCGACCGCCCTGGCGGCGGCCGAACTCCCGGTCGCCGGGCCCGGCGGCGCCACGGAAACCGGGGGCACGCTCCCCCGCGGTTCCCTGCTGGTCCTCGGCGGGGACCAGGTATATCCGGTGGCGTCGACCACGGCCTACGAGGACCGGATGAAAGGGCCCTACCGGGCCGCGCTCCCGTCGGCCCCGGACCAGCCGCTGATGGTCGCGCTGCCGGGCAACCACGACTGGTACGA
Organism: Streptomyces sp. NPDC003691; assembly: GCF_053981115.1. NCBI lineage: Bacteria > Bacillati > Actinomycetota > Actinomycetes > Kitasatosporales > Streptomycetaceae > Streptomyces > Streptomyces sp. NPDC003691. The sequence continues at coordinate 24,117 of NZ_JBSFNQ010000022.1, forward strand.
CGGCCTCACCGCCTTTCTGCGGATCTTCGTCCAGGGCCAGCGCATCGGCGGCTGGGAGACCCGGCAGACCCGCAGCTACTTCGCGGTGAAGCTGCCCCGGCGCTGGTGGCTGGTGGGGCTGGACAGCCAGCTCGGCTCGTACATAGACGATCCGCAGCGGCGCTACTTCGAGACCCATCTGTCGCCGCTGCTGGAACCGGGCGACAGTGTGATCGTCTGCTACGCGGCGCCCACCTGGGTGAAGAGCGCCGAGGACCCCGACGCCTTCAACTCGCTGCACTGGTTCGACCGGAACATCGTCCGGACCTCGTACGACCGGAAGACCGGGACGCGTTCGGAGACGGGCGCGTCCATACGGCTCTGGCTGACCGGCGACAAGCACCACTACGCCCGCTACGAGGAGCGGCTCCCGGGCGACCCGCCCGGATCCGGCGGCGGCCTGCCGCCGGACCCCCTGCGGCGCCAGCTGGTGACCTGCGGTCTCGGCGGCGCCTATCTGGCATCCACGCACGAGCTGCCGGCGGCCCTGGCACTGCCGCCCGCCGGTTCCCGGATGCGGGAGAAGGACAGCCCGCCGGACGACTTCGCGCTGGCCCGGACGTATCCCGCCGCCGCGGAGTCCCGGTCGCTGGCGCGGGCGATAGCCCGGCCCTGGTCACGGCACTGGCTGCCGCGCCGGAACCCCGGGTTCGCCGCACTGGCGGCGACCCTGCAGGCGGTACTCGTCCTGCTGGTCAGCGGGGTGTTCGCGCTGGCGGAAGGCCGGCGAAACCCCGCGGACGCCCTGCGCGGCGCCGACTCCGGGGATCTGTCCGGGCTGCTGATCGCGAGTGCCGGGCTGTTCGCCCTGACCGCGCTGCTGGGCCCGGCCGGGCGGGCGGCTCCGCCGGGACGGGCGAAGAAGCTCCTCGTACCGTCCGTACCGGCGGTGTGCCAGCTGGCGCTCGCCGTCGGGACACTGGCCGCCGCCGTCGCCCTGGCCGGTGCGGTGCCCCCGTCCTGGAAGGGCTTCGCCCTCCTGGCGATGCTGCTGGCCGTCGGCGCGGTGTCCGGCGCCCTCCCCGGCTCCCAGTTCTTCGCCTGGTGGGTGCTGTGGACCCGGACCGGCGCGGTCGCCGACTGGCAGATGTCGGGGCAGTCCGTCGACGACCGTACGGGATTCCTCCGGATGCACATCGCCCCGGACGGCACCCTCACGCTCCGGGCGCTGGTGATCGACCGGACCTGCCGGGACTGGTCCGTCGAGGAGGTCCCGGACACCCCGGCCCCCTGGCTGCGGCCGGTGCCCGCGGTCAGGCCGGCCGTCCAGTTGGCCGAGGAGCCGATCGTGATCGCGCCGACCCCGGGTTCCGGCAGCTAGCAACCACCGGGGTACGGGACCCCGGGCGCACCGCCGCGCTTCCGGTGCGGCGGTGCGCCCGCGCTCCGGGTGCACGGACGCCCTCAACTCCATACCCCCTGCGGGTATTTGACACGGCCACGGACCCCGGCTTAGCCTCCTTGTATGCATACCCCACCGGGGTATCACAATGGAGGGGAAGGCCTATGAGCGCATCGAACTGGCACCTCAAGGGCGAGTGGTTCGACGTCTGTAGTTGCTCGATGCCCTGTCCGTGCACCTTCGCGCAGGCTCCGACCGGCGGCACCTGCCGGTTCACCCTGGTCTGGCAGATCCACGAGGGGCACTTCGGCGATGTGCGGCTGGACGGCCTGGGGATCGTGGCGCTCGGCGAGTTCCACGGGAACATGTGGGTGGACGACCCCGACGCCACCATGACGGCGATGTTCTACATCGACGCGAAGGGGACGCAGGAGCAGCGCGACGCGCTGGAGGAGATCTTCCGCGGCAATGTCGGCGGCTGGCCGGGCAAGTTCGGCTCGCTGATCACCGAGGTGCGCGATGTGCAGTACGCCCCGATCCGCTGGGACGCGGCGGACGATCTCGGGTACTGGCGGGCGACCGTCTCCGACAAGGTGAGCGTGGGGGCCACCGCGCTGACCGGACCCACCGCGGACCCGAACCGCCGGGTACAGCTGATCAACGCACCGGGGGCGGAGGTGGGGCCCGGCCAGATCGCGACCTGGGGCGTGGTGAACGACGACCGTGCCGAGGGCTTCGACTTCTCCGCCGAGTACCGCGGCGGGTCCAGCAAGCACTTCCCGTTCGACTGGCGGCCGGACGCCGCCTGACGGAAAGCTGAAGCGGGGGCGGAAACGGCGACGTAGCCGGAGCCGGAGCCCGGCGCGCGAGCCGGGTGAGCACGGAGTGGCAAAAGGGGAACAAGAGGGGCCGGGAACGGGCCTCCGGCCGTCTGCAATACGGCCGGAGGCCCGCCCGTCCCGGGAGGGTGCGCGTCCCGCCGGGGGGCGGGGCGGGCCCCTCAGTCCTCGCCCTCCAGCGCGCCCTCGGTCTCCAGGTACGCCTGGCGCAGCGCCTCCAGCACCGCGGGGTCCGGCTTCTCCCACATACCGCGCGACTCCGCCTCCAGCAGCCGTTCGGCGATACCGTGCAGGGCCCAGGGGTTGGCCTGCTGGAGGAACTCCCGGTTGACCGGATCCAGCACGTACTCCTCGGTCAGCTTGTCGTACATCCAGTCCGCCACGACGCCCGTGGTCGCGTCGTAGCCGAAGAGGTAGTCGACGGTGGCGGCGAGTTCGAAGGCGCCCTTGTAGCCGTGGCGGCGCATCGCCTCGATCCACTTGGGGTTGACGACCCGGGCGCGGAAGACCCTGGACACCTCCTCGACCAGGGTGCGGGTGCGGACGGTCTCGGGACGGGTGGAGTCGCCGATGTACGCCTCGGGGGCGGTGCCGCGCAGGGCGCGGACGGTGGCCACCATGCCGCCGTGGTACTGGAAGTAGTCGTCGGAGTCGGCGATGTCGTGTTCGCGGGTGTCGGTGTTCTTGGCCGCGACCGCGATCCTGCGGTACGCCGTCTCCATCTCGTCGCGGGCGGGCCTGCCGTCGAGGCCGCGGCCGTAGGCGTAGCCGCCCCAGACCGTGTAGACCTCGGCCAGGTCGGCGTCGGTGCGCCAGTCCCGGGAGTCGATGAGCTGGAGGAGTCCGGCTCCGTAGGTGCCGGGGCGGGAGCCGAAGATCCGGGTGGTGGCGCGGCGTTCGTCGCCGTGTTCCGCGAGATCGGCCCGGACATGGGCGCGGACATGGTTGCGCTCCTCGGGCTCGTCGAGCCCGGCGGCGAGGCGTACCGCATCGTCGAGGAGGCCGACGGCGTGCGGGAAGGCATCGCGGAAGAAGCCCGAGATCCGCAGGGTGACGTCGATCCGGGGGCGGCCGAGCTCCTCGTACGGGATCGCTTCCAGGCCGGTCACCCGGCGGGAGGCGTCGTCCCAGACGGGCCGGACCCCGAGCAGGGCGAGGGCCTCGGCGATGTCGTCGCCCGCGGTGCGCATGGCGCTGGTGCCCCAGAGGGAGAGGCCGACGGAGGTGGGCCAGGTGCCGTTGTCGGCGCGGTACCGCTGGAGAAGGGAGTCGGCGAGGGCCTGGCCGGTCTCCCAGGCGAGGCGGGAGGGGACCGCCTTGGGGTCGACGGAGTAGAAGTTACGGCCGGTCGGGAGGGTGTTGACCAGTCCGCGCAGCGGGGAGCCCGAGGGTCCGGCGGGGACGAAGCCGCCGTTCAGGGCGTGCACCGTGTGGTCGAGTTCGGCGGTGGTGCCGGCCAGCCGGGGGACGACCTCGCGGGCGGCGAACGTCAGTACGGCGGCGACCTCCTCGCCGTGCTCGGTGGGCACGGCCGCCGGGTCCCAGTCGGCGTCGTCCATCGCCTGGACGAGGGCCCGGGCCCGCTCCTCCGCGGCGTCGGCCGTGGTGCGGGTGGCGGCGGACTCGTCGAGGCCGAGGGCCTCGCGCAGCCCCGGCAGGGCGGTGCTGCCGCCCCAGATCTGGCGGGCGCGGAGGATGGCGAGGACCAGATTGACCCGGTCGGCGCCGGCCGGCGCGGCGCCCAGGACATGGAGGCCGTCCCGGATCTGGGCGTCCTTGACCTCGCACAGCCAGCCGTCGACATGGAGCAGGAAGTCGTCGAAGCCGTCGTCGTCGGGGCGGTTCGCCAGGCCGAGGTCGTGGTCGAGCCGGGCGGCCTGGATGAGGGTCCAGATCTGGGCGCGGATCGCCGGGAGCTTGGCCGGGTCCATGGAGGAGATCTGGGCGTACTCGTCGAGGAGCTGTTCCAGCCGGGCGATGTCGCCGTAGGAGTCGGCGCGGGCCATCGGCGGCACGAGGTGGTCGACGAGGGTGGCGTGGACCCGGCGCTTGGCCTGGGTGCCCTCGCCCGGGTCGTTGACCAGGAAGGGGTAGACCAGCGGCAGATCGCCGAGGGCGGCGTCGGGCCCGCAGGCGGCGGAGAGTCCGGCGTTCTTGCCGGGCAGCCACTCCAGATTGCCGTGCTTCCCGAGGTGGATCATGGCGTCGGCGCCGAAGCCGCCGTCCGCGGCGGAGGCGGCGATCCAGCGGTAGGCGGCCAGATAGTGGTGCGACGGCGGCAGGTCGGGGTCGTGGTAGATGGCGACCGGGTTCTCGCCGAAGCCGCGCGGGGGCTGGATGAGGATCAGCAGATTGCCGTAGCGCAGGGCCGCCAGGACGATATCGCCGTCGGGGTTGGCGCTGCGGTCGACGAACATCTCGCCCGGCGCCGGGCCCCAGTGCTCCTCGACGGCCTCGCGGAGTCCGCCGGGCAGGGCGGCGTACCAGCGGCGGTAGTCGGCGGCGGGGATCCGGACCGGGTTGCGGGCGAGCTGCTCCTCGGTGAGCCAGTCCTGGTCGTGGCCGCCGGCCTCGATGAGGGCGCGGATGAGTTCGTCGCCGTCGCCGGAGGCGAGTCCGGGGATGTCGGTGGTGCCGAAGTCGTAGCCCTCCTCGCGCAGCCTGCGGAGCAGGGCGACGGCGCTGGCGGGGGTGTCGAGTCCGACGGCGTTGCCGATCCGGGAGTGCTTGGTCGGATAGGCGGAGAGGACGAGTGCGATCCGCTTCTCGGCGGCCGGGATATGGCGGAGGCGGGCGTGGCGCAGCGCGATTCCGGCGACGCGGGCGGCGCGCTCGGGGTCGGCGACGTACACCGGGAGGCCCTCGGGGTCGATCTCCTTGAAGGAGAACGGGACCGTGATCAGGCGGCCGTCGAACTCGGGCACGGCTATCTGCCCGGCGGCGTCGAGCGGGGAGACGCCCTCGTCGTTCTCCTCCCAGACGGACCGGGAGCCGGTGAGGCACAGGGCCTGGAGGACGGGTACGTCGAGGCGGGTGAGGGCCCCCGCGTCCCAGGACTCGTCGTCGCCGCCCGCGGACGCGTCGGCGGGGCGGGTACCGCCCGCGGCGAGGACCGTGGTGACGACGGCGTCGGCGGCCCGCAGGGCGTCGATCAGCTCGGCCTCGGGGGCGCGGAGGGAGGCCACGTACAGCGGCAGCGGGCGGCCGCCCGCCTCCTCGACGGCGTCGCACAGGGCATGCACGAAGGCGGTGTTGCCGCTCATGTGGTGGGCGCGGTAGTAGAGCACCGCGATCACGGGTCCGGCGGCGTCCGGCCGGGCGGTGCGCTCCAGCGGCCCCCAGGTGGGGGCGGACGCGGGAGCGTCGAAGCCGTGGCCGGTGAGGAGCACCGTGTCGGAGAGGAAGCGGGCGAGCTGCTCCAGATTGGCCGGACCGCCGTGGGCCAGATAGGCGTGGGCCTCGGCGGCGATGCCGACGGGGACGGTGGAGGCGGCCATCAGCGAGGCGTCGGGGGCCTGTTCGCCGGTGAGGACGACCACCGGGCGGCCGCCGCCGGACTCCTCGCCGAGCAGCAGGTCCAGACCGTCCTGCCAGGCCCGCAGGCCGCCGAGGAGCCGTACGACGACGAGGTCGACGCCTTCGAGGAGGGCGGGCAGGTCATCGAGCGGGAGCCGGGCGGGGTTGGCGTACCGGTACGGCACCGGGCCGCCCGCCGCCCGGGCGCTGAGCAGGTCGGTGTCGGACGTCGACAGGAGCAGGATCATGCGGCGCCTGGCCTTCCTCGGGGTCCGCGCCCCGGGCGGTGTTCGGACGGCGGGAGTTCCTGGCTCGCGCGGCCCCTTCGGGCCGGGCTCACAGTGGCGGGACCGCGCCGGATTCGCACCGGGCTTCCTCCCCTGTCGCCGTCGTGGCGATGGCGGACCGGATGGTCCGCCGATGAGCATAGTAAGGGCCGCGGCCGGAAAGGGTGGAGGGTGCATCGGATGTGATGGTCGGTATGCTCGCCGCCATGTCCACGGCCCCCTTCCCTCCGTCGTCCCAGGCCACAGCGGTCTCGCGGGACCGGGGCGACGCATGCCCGGGCACTTTGAAGCTGCACGACGCGGACGACGGGGCGCTCGCCCGGGTCCGGGTGCCCGGCGGTGTGGTCACCGTCGCGCAGGCCCGGGCGCTGCTGGACGCGGCCCTGCGGCTGGGCGACGGCGCGCTCCATCTGACCTCGCGGGGCAATGTGCAGCTGCGGGGGCTGCGCGGGGGCTGCGGTGCGGAGCTGGCCGCGGTGCTGGACGCCGCCGGGCTGCTGCCGTCGCCGGAGCACGAACGGGTCCGCAATATCGTCGCCTCGCCGCTGTCCGGTCTGGACGGCGGCGGTGACGGTGCCGGCAGCGGGGGCGGCGGGGTGCGGGACGTCCGGCCCTGGCTGACCGCCCTGGACGCGGCGGTGTGCGCGAGCCCGGCGGCGCGGGCGCTGTCGGGCCGGTTCCTGTTCGCGCTCGACGACGGTCGCGGGGACGTGGCGGCGCTGGGCGCCGATGTGACGGTACGGGCGGTCGCGGGCGGAGACGCCGGGGGCGGTAGGGGCTCCGGGGGCTCCGGGGACGGATACGCCCGGTCGCTCGGGGATGCCGGGAGCCTCGAAGGATCTGGGGACGCCGGGGGCGGTGGAGACGCCGCGGCCGTCGCCGGGGCCGGATCCGCCGGTGAGCCGGGACGCACCCGGGGCGCCGGGGACCTCGGCCCCCTCGGAGGTGCCGGGGACGCCCTGCTCAGGGTGGGCGCGCCCGGCTCGGGCCACGGCTCCGGCGACGTGCTGCGGATCTCCGGGGCCGACGCCCCGCGCGCCGCGCTGCTGACCGCAGAAGCGTTCCTGCGAACCGTACGGGAGTCCGGCTCCCGGGTCTGGCGGATCGCCGAACTGGACCTTCCGCCGGGCGCGTTCCTCCGGCTCGCCCGCACCGCCCTCGCCGACCACGGCATCGTCTCGGCACCGGAGCCCGCGCCGGAGCCCGGGTACGGTACCGGCGCCCCCACCCCCGGAATCACCGGGTCCGCCCTCTGTGCGCAGGCCCCGCTGGGCGTGCTCACCGCCGCCCAGTGGCAGGAGGCGGCGGACATCGCCGCGGACACCCCGGCGGGCGAGCTGCGGCTCACACCGTGGCGCGGCCTCGTCGTCCCGGTCCCGGGGCTCGGCCCCGCGGACGCCTCCGCCGCCCTCGGCCGACTCTCCCGCGCCGGTCTTGTCACCGACCCCGGATCCCCCTGGCTCCGGGTCGGCGCCTGTATCGGCAGCCCCGGCTGCGCCCGCTCCCGCTCGGACGTCCGGGCGGACGCCGTCCGCGGCCTGGCCGCCGCGGGCCGTTCGGCCCTGCCGCTGTACTGGTCGGGCTGCGAACGCCGCTGCGGGCACCCGCCCGGCGACCGGATCGACGCGGTCGCCGCCGAAGACGGCGGCTACCGCCTGAGCACCGGCGGCCCGGGCCACCCGCCCGGGACCGCTTTCCTGGAGGACCCCGCCCGGCTCGCCGACGCCCTGGCGGACCTCGCCCCATGAACCCCACGACAGCCGTACCACGACCGAGAGCAGCGAGAAGAACACCGTGACCACGTACGACTACGAGAAGGACGGGGCGGAGATATACCGCCGGTCCTTCGCCACCATTCGCGCGGAGGCGGAGCTTTCCGCCCTGCCCGCCGACGTCAGCCGGGTCGCGGTCCGCATGATCCACGCCTGCGGCATGGTCGACCTGGTGCGCGACCTCGCGTACTCCCCCGGTGCGGTCGCCCGCGCCCGGGAGGCGCTGCACGCCGGTGCGCCGATCTTCTGCGATGTGCAGATGGTCGCCAGCGGGGTGACCCGCAAACGGCTGCCCGCGGACAACGACGTCGTCTGCACCCTCGGCGATCCCGCCGTGCCCGCGCTGGCAGCGAAGCTCGGAACCACCCGCAGCGCCGCGGCGATGGAGCTGTGGCGCGACCGGCTGGAAGGTGCCGTGGTCGCCGTCGGCAACGCGCCGACCGCGCTCTTCCGCCTGCTGGAGATGATCGACGAGGGCGGGCCCCGGCCGGCCGCCGTCATCGGGGTGCCCGTCGGCTTCATCGGCGCGGCCGAGTCCAAGGACGCCCTGGCCGACCATCCGTCCGGCCTGGAGCACCTGGTCGTACGGGGCAGGCGCGGTGGCAGCGCGATCGCCGCCGCCGCGCTCAACGCGATCGCGAGCGAGGAAGAGTGAGCGGCAAGCTGTACGGGGTGGGGCTCGGCCCCGGTGACCCCTCCCTGATGACCGTGAAGGCCGTGCGGGCGATCGCCGAAGCGGATGTGGTCGCCTATCACAGCGCCCGCCACGGGCGTTCCATCGCCCGCTCCATCGCGGCGGAACACCTCCGCGCGGACCAGGTCGAGGAGGCGCTGGTCTATCCCGTCACCACCGAGACCACCGATCACCCCGGGGGCTACCGGGGCGCGATGGAGGACTTCTACACGGAGGCCGCCGCCCGGCTCGCCGTGCATCTGGACGCGGGCCGTACGGTCGCGGTCCTGGCCGAGGGCGACCCGCTCTTCTACGGCTCCTATATGCATATGCACAAGCGGCTCGCCGACCGCTACGACACCGAGGTCATCCCCGGGGTGACCTCGGTATCGGCCGCGGCGGCCCGGCTGGGCACCCCGCTCGCCGAGGCCGAGGAGGTGCTGACGATCCTGCCGGGCACGCTGCCCGAGGAGGAGCTGACGGCACGTCTGGCGGCCACCGACGCGGCCGTGGTGATGAAACTGGGCCGTACCTTCCCCAAGGTCCGCCGGGCACTGGAGGCCTCGGGCCGGCTGGCGGAGGCCCGGTACGTGGAGCGGGCCACGATGGCCGGGGAGCGGCTGGCCCCTCTCGCCGAGGTGGCGGAGGAGTCGGTCCCGTACTTCTCGGTGGCGGTACTGCCGAGCCGGATCGGCGCGATGGCTCCCGCCGGGGCCTCTGCGGGGGATGCGGAGGAGCCGGTGGCCGCCGGACCCGGCGACGCCCCGGGCAGCGCCCCGGCCGCGGGTGCGGATACCGGTGCGGGCACGGGTGCGGGTGCCGGTGGCAGCGGTGAGGTCGTGGTGGTCGGCACCGGGCCCGCGGGCCCGCTCTGGCTGACGCCCGAGAGCCGCGGCGCCCTCGCCGCCGCCGACGACCTGGTCGGCTACACCACCTATCTGGACCGGGTGCCGGTCCGGCACGGCCAGCGCCGCCACGGCTCCGACAACCGGGTCGAGGCGGAGCGGGCCGAGTTCGCCCTGCAACTGGCCCGGCGGGGCAGGCGGGTGGCCGTCGTCTCCGGCGGCGATCCCGGGATCTTCGCGATGGCCACGGCCGTCCTGGAGGCGGCGTCCGCCGAGGAGTACGCGGAGGTGCCGGTACGGGTACTGCCCGGGGTGACCGCGGCCAACGCCGCCGCCGCCCGGGCGGGCGCCCCGCTGGGCCACGACTACGCGACGATCTCCCTCTCGGACCGGCTCAAGCCGTGGGAGGTCATCGCCGGACGGCTCCGCGCGGCCGCCGCCGCGGATCTGGTGCTGGCGCTGTACAACCCGGGCTCCCGCAGCCGGACCTGGCAGGTCGGCAAGGCCCGTGACCTGCTGCTGGAGCACCGGGCCCCGGACACCCCCGTGGTCGTCGCCCGGGACGTGGGCGGCTCCGGCGAGCGGGTGCGGATCGTACGCCTCGCGGAGCTGGACCCGGCCGAGGTCGATATGCGGACGATCCTGCTGGTCGGCTCCTCCCAGACCCGGACGGTCCGCCGGGGCGACGGCGAGGAGATCGTCTGGACCCCGCGGCGCTACCCGGAGGAGTAGGCACCACCGGAGCCCGGGGCGCCTCCCGCCGGGGCGCCTCCCGCCGGGGCGCCTCCCGCTGGAGGTACCCGGGGCCTCCGGGGCGGGGCGCTCGCGGTGCCGCAGCCGTGCCGGAGGGCGTGGCGGGTCGAGTACCCGCCTGGCCCCTCGGACCGAGCGCGATGCGGACAGCGCCGTAACACCGGGGTTGGACGGCCGGCTGCGGGCCGTCATGGGCTGTTCGCGCAGTTCCCCGCGCCCCTTCATGCCCCGGCCCCGGGGCCGGGGCGTAGCGGTTGGGACCGCGTGAACGGCCCGCGTCCGGGAAGGTACCCCCGACTACGGTGTACGGCCGCCCCGCGCGAGGGTGTCCGCGAGCCATCGGGTTGCCGATTCCGGGTCCGGGACCACCGGGACGCCCTCCGGTGCGGGGGGTCTGCGGATCACCACGACCGGGAGTCCGGCCTCCCGGGCGGCCGTCAGCTTCGGGGCGGTGGCCGCTCCCCCGCTGTCCTTGGTGACCAGCACGTCGATCCGGTGGCGGCGCAGCACCTCGCGCTCCCCGTCCAGGGTGAACGGGCCCCGGTCCAGCAGGACGGTGGTGTGCGGGGGCCGGGGGCCCTCGGGCGGGTCGACCGAGCGGACCAGGAACCAGAGGGCGTCCAGGGCGGCGAAGGCCCCGAGTCCCGTACGGCCGGTGGTCAGGAAGACCCGCCCGCCCAGCGCGGGCAGCAGCTCCGCCGCTTCTTCCAGGGACTCGGCCTCGTGCCAGTCGTCGCCGTCCACCGGCGCCCAGCCCGGGCGCCGCAGCGCGAGCAGCGGGAGCCCGGTGAGGGCCGCGGCCCGGGCCGCGTTGAAGCTGATCGTCCCGGCGAAGGGGTGCGTGGCGTCCACGAGGGCGTCCACCGCGTGCGTACGGAGCCAGAGCGCGAGCCCCTCGGGGCCGCCGAAGCCGCCGATCCGTACCTCGCCCGGCGGCAGTCTGGGCGCGGCCACCCGCCCGGCGAGCGAGTTCGTCACCCGCAGCCCTGGAAGCGGCGCGGCCGCCAGCAGTTCGGCCAGCCGGCGGGCCTCGGTGGTGCCGCCGAGGATCAGTACGTGCACGGCGGACCCGTTCCCGGCATCGTGGCATCCCTTCGGTCGGGGTGGGAGAGAGATGTGGTCCGTCCGGGACCGGGGGCAGGGCCGGTTGGACCGGCGGACCGGCCAGGATCCCGGCCGGAGCGAGGGGCTTCGCCGGGCCCGGCGCGGGCGGGCAAGGGGCAGGCCCTCACCGCTACCACCGCCGCTCCGCGCGGCTCAGCAGATGTGCCGGTCCCGCTCCGGCGAGTACAGGTGGCTGTCCCGGAACTGCTCCGCGCCCAGGGTGCGGCCGACCATGATGACGGCCGTGCGCAGCACCCCCGCCTCCTTCACCTTCTCCGCGATCTCGGAGAGCGTGCCCCGGATGATCAGTTCCTCGGGCCGGGAGGCGTACGCGACCACGGCGGCGGGGCAGTCGGCGCCGTAGTGCGGCAGCAGCTCCGCCACCACGCGGTCGACGTATCGCGCGGCCAGGTGCAGCACGATCAGCGCGCCGCTGCGGCCGAGGGTGGCGAGGTCCTCGCCCTCGGGCATGGGGGTGGCCCGCTGCGCGATCCGGGTGAGGACGACGGTCTGGCCGACCGTCGGGACGGTCAGCTCCCGCTTGAGGGCGGCGGCGGCCGCGGCGAAGGCGGGGACACCGGGGACGACCTCGTACGGAATGCCGAGCGCGTCGAGCCGCCGCATCTGTTCGGCGACCGCGCTGAACACCGAGGGGTCCCCGGAGTGCAGGCGGGCGACGTCGTGGCCCTCCTCGTGGGCCCGGACGAACTCGGCGGTGATCCGGTCGAGGTCGAGCTGCGCGGTGTCCACCAGCCGGGCGTCCGGCGGGCATTCGGCCAGCAGTTCGCGGGGGACCAGACTGCCCGCGTAGAGACAGACCCCGCAGGCGGCGAGGGTCCGGGCGCCGCGCACCGTGATCAGGTCGGCGGCGCCGGGCCCGGCGCCGATGAAGTACACGGTCATTTCTCTGCTCCTGCCGTCTCGAACGTCTCGGTCGCCGCTGCCGGGCCTCCGCTCCCGCCGGGCGGCTTCTCCACCGCCCACTGGGTCACCGGCATCGCCTGCCGCCAGCCGGTGAAGCCGCCCACGGGCACCGCGCGCGCCGTCGCCAGCCGTACCAGCTCGCCGCCGTGGCGGCGGTGGGCGGCGGCGAGCAGCGCCTCCGATTCCAGGGTCACCGTGTTGGCCACCAGCCGTCCGCCGGGCCCGAGGGCCTGCCAGCAGGCGTCGAGGAGGCCAGGCGCGGTGAGCCCGCCGCCGATGAACACGGCGTCCGGCCGGGGCAGTCCGGCGAGGGCCCCGGGGGCGCTGCCGGTGACCACCCGCAGCCCCGGGACGCCGAGCCGGTCCGCGTTGCGGGCGATGCGCGCGGCCCGCTCCGGGTCGCGTTCGACGGTGACGGCCCGGCAGGACGGATGCGTCCGCAGCCATTCGACGGCGATGGAGCCGGAGCCGCCGCCGATGTCCCAGAGCAGTTCGCCGAGGGCCGGTGCCAGCACCCCGAGGGTGGCGGCCCGGATATGCCGCTTGGTGAGCTGGCCGTCGTGTTCGTACGCCTCGTCCGGCAGGCCGGGGACCGCGCCGAGGCGCAGGGTGCCGGGGGCGCGGTCGCACTCCACGGCAACGATGTTGAGGGGGTCGCCCGGCGGGTCCGCGGGCGGCCAGTCGTCGGCGGCCGTGGCGCCGGTGATCCGCTCGCCGGGTCCGCCGAGCCGTTCCAGGACCCGGATCCGGCTCGGGCCGAAGCCGCGGTCCCGCAGCAGGGCGGCGACCTCTCCGGGCGTGGCGGCGCCCGCGCTGAGCACCAGCAGCCGGCGGCCGGGGTGCAGGGCGGCCGCGATCCGGGCGGTGGGGCGGCCGACGGCGGTGACCACCTCGACGTCCTCGACGGGCCAGTTGAGCCGGGCGCAGGCGTAGGAGACGGAGGAGGGGTGCGGCAGCACGCGTACGGCACCGGTGCCGAGCACTTCGGAGACGGCGCGCCCGATGCCGTAGAACATGGGGTCGCCACTGGCCAGTACGGCGATCCGGCGGCCGGAGTGCCCGGCCAGCAGACGGGGTACGGCGGGCCGCAGCGGCGAGGGCCAGGCGATCCGCTCCCCGGCGCACTCGGCGGGCAGCAGGTCCAGCTGGCGCGGACCGCCGATCAGGACCTCGGCGGCGAGGAGTTCCGCCCGGGCGGTACCGGGGATGCCGTCCCAGCCGTCGGCACCGATACCGACGACGGTCACGGCCGCGGTCGCGGCGGCATCGGCTGGGGGCGGGGCGGGGGTCACTGCGCGGCACCTCGGGGTCCGGACGGGTATCGGAGACGCACTCTACGGGGCTCCCACCTGCGCGGTACCGCTCGGGTGCGGATCCCGGCGGTCTGTCGTCCCGGCTCCGGGCACACCGCTCCCGTGGACGGAGCGGTCAGGCTCCCACCACCCCATTTCGTCACCTTGACGAGATAGGTACCGATTCATTAGGGTCAGAGGGACGAAAAGGGGTTTCCGCATGGCCGACATCACCCGGCGTCTCGGCTGGCGCCATCTGCGCTCCGCGCCCACCTCCCATATCCGGCACCACCGCGGCGGACGGCTGGTCCACGACGGGCCCGGCCTCGGCTTCTGGTACCGGGCCCTGTCGGCCGCGCTCTCCGAAGTCCCGGTCGACGACCGGGAGGAGTCCATGGCCTTCCACGCCAGGACCTCGGACTTCCAGGACGTCACCGTCCAGGCGACCGTGGTGTACCGGATAGGGGACCCCGCCCTGGCCGCCACCCGGCTGGACTTCTCCATCGACCCGGACACCGGCGCCTGGCGCGGAGCACCGCTGGAGCAGTTGTCCACCCTGCTCTCCGAGACCGCCCAGCAGCATGCGCTCGACGTCCTCTCCCGGACCCCGCTGGCCGCCGCGCTGGTCGACGGGGTCGCGGCGGTACGGGACCGGATGGCGGCCGGGCTCGCGGCCGAGGCCCGGCTCGGGGAGACCGGCCTGACGGTGGTCGGCGTACGGGTGATCGCCATCCGCCCCGAGCCGGAAGTCGAACGCGCCCTGCGCACCCCGGCGCGCGAACTCGTCCAGCAGGAGGCCGACCGCGCCACCTACGAGCGCCGGGCGGTGGCCGTCCAGCGCGAGCGCGCCATCGCCGAGAACGAGCTGGCGAGCCGGATCGAACTCGCCCGGCAGGAGGAGCGGCTGGTGGAGCAGCGGGGCGCCAACGCCCGCCGGGAGGCCGAGGAAGCGGCCGCCGCCGATGCCGTAAAGGCGCAGGCCGAGGCGGCCCGTACGGTGCGGCTCGCCGCGGCCGAGGCCGAGGCGGCCCGGGAGCTGGGCGAGGCGCGGGCGGCGGCCGAGGCGGCCTGGCTGCGGGCGTACGGTGCGGTCGACCCGGCGGCCCTGCGCGCGCTGACCGCCACCCGGCTCGCCGAGAACCTGCCGCATATCGAGAGCCTCACCGTCTCGCCGGACGTGCTCACGGGGCTGCTGGCGAAGCTGGGGCGGCCCGGCGGGGACGCCCCGGAGGCCGGGGCGTGAGCCTGGCACCGCGGGCGGTCCTGGTGCACAGCACCACGGAGTACGAGCAGTTGCTGGCCCGGCACGGCACCGCGGGGCAGGCCGGATTCTTCCTCTCCTCCCGGGGCCGGAGCCTCGCCGAGGTCGCCGAACGGCACGAGACCGCCCGCCGGGCGCTGGCCGCGACGGCGGCCGCGGTCCCGCTGAACTGGCGCCAGGCACGGGTGGAGCGCGGCCAGCTGGACCGCTTTCTCTTCGGTCCGGAGGACGTGGTCGTGGTGGTCGGCGCGGACGGGCTGGTGGCCAATGCCGCGAAGTACCTCGGCGGACAGCCGGTGATCGGGGTGGATCCCGAACCGGGCCGGGGCATCGGCGTACTGGTCCGGCACCGCCCCGGCGACACGGCGCGGCTGCTGGCGTCGGCGGTCTCCGCCGGGGCGGTGTGCGACGAACTGACCATGGTGGAGGCGGAGGCGGACGACGGCCAACGGCTCTGCGCGCTCAACGAGATCTACCTGGGCGCGCCGGGCCACCGGACGGCCCGGTACCGCCTGGGGAGCGACGGACCGTCCGGCGGTCGGCCGGCCGGAAGCGGAACGACCGGCGGCGGAAAGGCCGGGAGCGGAGCAGCCGGTGCCGGACGATCCGGGAACGGAAGGCACGGGGGCGAAGGATCCGAGCGCGGGACAGCCGGCGCCGGGAAATCCGGGAAATCGGGGAAATCGCAGTCCCTGAAGAGCGGCAGCACCCGGCCCGCGGAGGAGGCGCAGGCGTCCTCCGGGGTACTCGTCGGCACCGGTACGGGCGCAACCGGCTGGCTGGGCTCGCTGTGGCGCGAGCGCGGCGGCGGAACGGCCCTCCCGGCACCGACGGACCGGCGGCTGGTCTGGTACGTCCGGGAAGCCTGGCCCTCGCCCGCCACCGGCACCTCGCTGGTCGAGGGCGCCCTCGGGCCCGGCGAACGGCTCCGGCTCACGGTGGAGTCGGACCGGCTGGTCGCGTTCGGGGACGGGGTGGAGAGCGACGCCCTCCAGCTGACTTGGGGCCAGACGGTACGGGTGGGGCTCGCCGGGCTGAAGCTGCGCCTGCTGGTCTGAGCGCCTGCCGCCGGGCGCCGCTGCGCGCCCGGCGCGGGGCTCGGCCCCTGGGCCTACCCCGCGGACTACCCCCGCAGCTGCGCCGCCAGCAGATGCGCGTCGAGCAGGCCCGGGTCGGCGGAGCGGTCCGCCCTCGCGTAGCCGGCGAACATCCGCTTCGTCAGCGCGAGGGCCTCCGGGGAGCGGCGGGCGATCGGCCTGGCCCAGGCGTCGACGGTCCGGTCGAGGTCCGCGGCGGGCACCACCTTGTGGAGCAGGCCCAGCCGTTCGGCGGTGTACGCGTCGAAGGTCTCGCTGGTGAGCATGAGTTCGCGGATCCGGGCCGCCCCGGCCTCCGAGATCAGCCGTCCGAGGGCGCCGCCCCAGGCGGGCGGCAGCCCGAGGCCCACCTCGGGCATCCGGAAGCCGCAGGTGTCGGCGCCGGCCCGCAGATCGCAGAACGCGGCGAGGGCCAGCCCCGCGCCGACGACCCGGCCGTGCAGCCGGGCGATCGTCACCACCGGGACGCTCTCCAGGGCCCGGCACAGCCGGTGCGCGCGGTCCACGATCCGGCGCAGCGCGGTACCGGTGGGGTCTTCGGCGAGGGCCGCCCGGTACTCCTCGCGGTCCGCGCCGAGGCAGAAGTCGGGGGCGCCCGAAGCGAGCACCAGGACACGTATCGAGGGCCGGTCGTGGAGCGTGTCGAGCAGGGCGGTGAGCGCGTCGACGGCGCCCGTCCCGAGGGTGCCGTCACCGCCCTCCGGGGCGAGGGTGATACGCAGGACGGGTCCGTCCTCGGCGACCGCGAGCGGCGGCAGCACCGGCGGACCGGGCAGGGGCAGGGTGGTGGTCATGCGAGCGTGACGTCCAGGTTCAGCAGGCGCCGGAACGCCACGCGGGGCGCCCAGGACGGGCGGCGCGCGAGCGTGAGGCGGGGCAGGCGGCGGGTGAGGCGGCGCAGCAGGATATGGGCTTCGAGCCGGGCCAGCGGGGCTCCCATGCAGTAGTGGATGCCCCCGCTGAACGCGAGGTGGGCGGGCTTGCGCAGCGGGTCGAACCGCTCCGGGTCGTGGTGGGCCGCGGGGTCGCGGTGCGCCGCCGCCACCATCAGATGGACCATCTCGTCCCGGCGTACGTCGTAGTCCCCCAGGGTGGTGTCCCCGGCGGCGACCCGGCTGATCACCTGGGTCGGCGGATCGTAGCGCAGCGACTCCTCGACGAAGGCGGGCACCAGGTCCGGCCGGGTGGCCAGCCGGTCCCACCACTCGGGGCGCTCGAGGAGCAGCAGGGTGGTGGTGGAGAGCATTGTGGAGGTGGTCTCCAGGGCGGCGAGCAGCACGAACAGGGCGAGGAAGTAGACGCCCTCGTCGGCCCGTTCACGGTCCGCCTCCAGGGCGTCCCAGGTCTCTATCCAGCGGGAGACGGGGTCGTCGCCGGGGCGGGCCCGGCGCTCCCGCACCAGGGCCGTGAAGTAGGCGCGCAGTTCCTTGGTGGCCGCGTCCGAGAGCGCCAGCTGGCTGGCGGACGGCAGCAGTTCCTGGGTGAAGACCTGATCGTGCGTCAGGGTCCGCAGCCGGGGCAGGTCGGCGGCGGGCAGGCCCAGCCAGGAGCCGATGGTGAGTACCGGCAGCTCCTCGGCGACCAGGCCCGCGAAGTCGGCCTCGCCGTCCCGGACCCGTTCGACCAGGGTGTCGAGGAGCCGGTCGGTCAGCCTGCTCACCGGCCGGCCCATCCGTTCGACGGTGCCGCGGTCGAACGAGCCGGCGGCCCGGCGGACCCGGGTGTGGTCGGGTCCGTTGAGCGCGGGCAGGGTGTGGCTCATCTCCCTGGCCGACGGCGCGTTCCAGCGGGTGCCCGCGCCCTGGCGGGCCCGCCATTGCTGGTCGGGTTCCAGCCAGTCGCGACTGCGGAGTACGGAGTCGCACTGCTGGAACCCGGTGACGAGATGACCGCCCCAGGGGGCGGGTACCACGGGGCCCATCGACCGCAGGGCGGCGTAGATGGGGAACGGGTCGCTCTGTCCCTTCGCCGTCCGCAGGCGAGAGAAGAGCGCGACGGCGCTGCGGCGGCTGACCGAAGAAGGAGGAGCGACCTTCACGGTGACGGATCCTTTCTGCAGATACAGCCGCGATAAGTACCCGTGAGATCCCTAAACCATCCGCCATCGAGGGATTACGTGACGTTACTTACGTCACTCCCCCCTCGTCCAAGCCAGGAAACGGCTGAAAAGGCCCATCTTCTGGTGGGAGCGCTGCGCGGCCTCCCGGACGGGGGCGGTCCGGGGGACGGGCGGCACCGGCGAGGACGGACCCGCGGCGGCGAGCGGGGACTGGGTCACCGAGATCTGGGGGGTGAACCGGACCGGGAGGTTCACCAGGGTGCGGCTCCACGGCGACGGCGCCCAGTTCAGGTCCTTGAACGGAACGCGGACCTCGACGTCGGGCAGCCGGTTGAGCAGGGTTTCCACGGCGGCCACCGTCATCATGAACGCCGGGTCCTTCGCCGGGCAGGCGTGCGGTCCGGCACCGAACGACAGATGGGCCTTGGCGCTGAGCTGCTCCCGGTGGGCCGTCAGCCGCGGGTCGTTGTTGGCCGCGGCGAAGGAGATCACGAGGGGATCGTTGGCGCGGATCACGCGCTCGCCCAGCTCGACGTCCTGGGTGGGGTAGTGGACCGCGTAGTTGGCGATCGGCGCATAGTTCCACAGCGCCTGCGACACCGCGTCCTCGACCGGGAGGCCGGTCTGCCACTCCTCGGAGAGGTAGAGGGCGCTGCTGGTGCCGATGGCCGCCGCCAGGGGGGCGGTACCGCCGGAGAGCAGGGTCACCAGCTGGTGCAGCACCTCCTCGTCGGTCAGCTTGGCGGAGTGCTGCATCAGCCGGGTGGTGAGGTCCTCGCCGGGGTTGCGCCGCTTGAGGGCGATCAGTTCGGCGAGCGCCCCGCCCAGCACCTGGTCGGCGTTGGGGGTGCCGTCGAAGATTCCGGAGATACCGGCGATGACGCGGTCGCCGATCTCGGGCGGGCAGCCGAACAGATCGCTGAAGACCAGCAGCGGCAGCGGCTGGGCGTAGTCGGCCATCAGCTCGGCCTGGCCCTGCGGCACCGCGCCGAACTGCCCGATCAGATACTCGGCGGACTGCTGGGTCTGCCGGACGAGGTGCAGTTCGTTGACGGTGGCGAGGCTGTCCGTGACCGCCTGCCGCAGCCGGGCGTGGGCCGCGCCGTCGCTGAAGAGGGCGTTGGGGCGGTAGCCCATCATCGGCAGGGCGGGGCTGTCCTCCGGGACCCGGCCTTCCTTCAGGGCGTTCCAGCGCCGGGCGTCCCGGACGAAGGTGGCGGGGTTCTGCAGGATGTACAGCGCGGCGTCGTAGCTCGTGACCAGCTCGACCTCGACGCCCGGGGCGATGTCGACGGGGGCGCTGGGCCCGAACGCGCGCAGGGTGGCGTAGTGGCCCTCGGGGTCGGAGCCGAAGGCGGGCCCGAAGAGCGAGACGTTGCCGTGCGCGGGGCAGCCGGCGGGTATCCCTGAGTCGGGGAGCTGCTGCATGCGGGAGTCTCCTAGTCGAGAAGTGAGAGTAGGTGGTTCACGAGAGTGATGAGGGCCTGGGCGGACGAGCGCTGGTCCCGTACGTCGCAGGTGACCACGGGGGTCTCCGCGCTGAGGTTCAAAGCCTCACGCACCTCGTCGAGCGGATAGGCGGGATGGTCCTGGAAGTGGTTCACGCCGATCGCGTAGGCCAGCCCGAAGCTCTCGACCAGGTCCAGCACCGGGAAGGACTCGGAGAGCCGCTCCGGGTCGACGAGGACGAGCGCGCCCAGGGCGCCCCGGGACAGCTCCTCCCACATCTCCTTGAAGCGCTCCTGCCCGGGGGTGCCGAAGAGGTAGAGCACCACCTGGTCGCTGAGGGTGAGCCGGCCGAAGTCCATGGCGACGGTGGTCGTCGTCTTGTCGGGGGTGCTCGACAGATCGTCGAAGCCCTCGCTGGCCTCGGTGATCTCCTCCTCGGTCTGGAGCGGCTCGATCTCGGAGATGCTGCCGATGCAGGTGGTCTTGCCGACCCCGAAGTGACCCACCACAAGGATCTTCACCGCGGTGGAGACGCCTGGATCCAGGTACACGTATCACGCTCCGAATCGGGATTTCAGGCCATCGAGCACGGCGCTGAGCAGTTCTCTGTCGACACGTTCGGCGCTCGGGACCGGCTGCCTCACCAGGATGAGACCGCCGTCCTCCAGCTGCGCCAGCAGAATGCGCACGATGCCCAGCGGCAGATGCGTATGGCCCGCCACCTCGGCGACGGAGAGGAAGCCCTCGGCGACCAGGTCCATCACCATGCGGGCTTCCGGCGACAGGGTCCGGGCCGCGGCCGCGGTGCCGGGCCGGGCACAGACGAGGGTGGTGCGTTCGTACTCGTGGTCCGGGGGCAGTTCCCATCCGTTGGTAACGACGAAGAGGGGTACCAGCGAGGAGGTCAGTTCCAGCTCGTGCTCCGGATCGTCATGCATCGGCTCCCCCCGCCCGTGCCGGAGCGGCGCTCAGCCTCGGGGCCACGGCGTGCAGCCGGGTGCTGAACTCCTCGATGTCGGCGTCCCGGTCGGCGGCGGCGGCGAGGAAGGTGCCGTCGCCCGCGGCGATCAGGAAGATCCACCCGTGCTCGAACTCGATGACGGTCTGGCGCCACTCGGCGTCCGGGAGATCACCGGCGAACGGCGCCGTGACCCGGCTGTAGGCGTTGATGCCGGTCATCGCGGCGGAGATGGTGTCCGCCAGATCGCGGCCGAGACCGGAGGTCGCGCCGCGGGGCAGTCCGTCCGCGCCGAGCAGGACGGCGTGCCGGGCGCCCTGTACGTCGGCGACCGCCTCGTCGAGCGCGGCGAGGGCGAAGCCGCCGGGCAACGGTTCCGACTGCCGGTCGCGGACCTGGTCACCGGCGGCCGCCCGGCTTGCGTCGACCCGGGGCGGCGAGGTGAGGTTGTCGCCGAGCCGGGCGACGAGCCGGTGCATCCGGAAGGAGATCTGCTGCATATCGACCTCGGGCGCCGCGGCGGCGGCCAGATAGGCCCCCTGGCCCGCGCCGATCAGGAAGATCCACCCGTGGGAGAACTCGATGATCGTCTGGCTCCACAGCCGGGCGTCCGACTCACCGGCGAAATGGGCGATGGCCCGGCTGAGCGACTGCATCCCCGCCATGGCCGCGGAGATGGTGCGGACGTCCTTCGCGGGCAGGCCCTCCGTCGCCCCGCGGGGCAGACCGTCGGCCGACAGCAGGACGGCGTGCCGCGCCTTGGGCACATTGCGAACGATGTCCTCCAGCATCCACGACAGATCAGAGGTCATGTGTCTTCCGCCCCTTCAAACGCCGGGGATTCGAGGTTGCGGCCGGATATGGTGCCGCGCTGGAACGCGCCGAGACTGCGGCCGGTGGCCCGGGCGGCCTCGTCGGTGCTCCGGGGCGCGGGCCGGACGGAGTCGCGGTTGCCCGCCTCGCCGAGCGGCTTCTTGCGGGCCCCGCGCTTGGGCAGACCGTGCACGGTGCGCCCGCTGTTCTGCGAACGCCCCTCGGCCTGCCGGATGTCCATCACCGGGGCCTCGGCCACCGGCGGCGTCTCCTCCATGGTCCACAGCTCCTCGGGGAGCAGGACGACGGCGCGGACGCCGCCGTAGCGGGAGATCCCGGTGACGTCGACCTTGAACCCGTACTGCCGGGCCAGCAGGCCGATCACGGGGAAACCGAACTTGGGCTGGTTGCCCAGGTGCGACAGGCGGGGCCGGACGTCCCCGGACAGCAGGGCGGTCGCCTTCTGCCGCTCCTCGTCGTTCATGCTGACGCCCGCGTCGTCGATGACGATGCAGAGGTTGTTCTGGATGTGCTGGAAGGTGATCTCGATGGGCGCGTCGCTCTGGGAGAAGCTCGCCGCGTTGTCGAGGAGTTCGGCGACCGCGAGGGCCACCGGCGACACCGCCGACGCCTTCAGCGCGAAGCCGGTCTGCTGCATGATCTCGACCCGCCGGAAGTTGCGGATCTGTCCCTGGGCGCTGCGGACCACGTCGTAGACGCTCGCGGGCCGGCTGCGGCGGCCGATCGGCGCACCGCACATCACGGCGATGCCCTGGGCCTTACGGGCCATCTGGGCGTTGGCGTGGTTCACTTCGAGAAGATCGCCGAGCACGGAATGGCCACCGTACTTCCGCTGGACCTCCTCAAGAAGCGCCATCTGCTCGGCCGCCAGGGACTGGAGGAAACGCGCCGCACCCTTCAGCACTGCCTTGGTACTGTCCTCGGAAGCCTCCTCGGCCTCCCGGACCGTCGTGTCGTGCTCGTCGTGGAGCCGGCGCAGTTCGGCCTGTGCTACCGCCAGTTGGCTCTCCGCCGTCCGTATCTGCTGCCCCAGGGCGGCCTCGGACTCGCGTTTCCTCACTCCCAGGGCTCTGTTGCGGCCGACGAGCAACACGACCGCGGCAACGGCTATCGCCGCCACCGCGACCAAGCACCACGTAAGTGCGTCTTGATTCACGACAAACCTTTCCCGGCGCATGACCGGAACACATTGACGGAAGCACCTCGTAGAGGGTCCGCAACCCGGCCGCCTGGCTGCCGCGTCAACTACGCGACATTCGGCCCGAGTTGTGAGATTCATGATCGCGGATTCGGGCATGCTATCACCGCGGCTTCACGCCCGGGACCTGCACTTTTACCCCCTGATTACCATCAAAGGGGCGTGTCCGGGGGATTCTCCCGCAAGGGCTGTCCATACCGGCAAGTCGTACCGCGCCGGAGTCCGGCGCCGGGAGCCGGTCCGTCCTCGCCCGGGGCACCGGGCTGCTGATGCTGTGCCGCGGCCCGCCGGACCTGCTGGCGGTAGGCACGGGGGCTGATGCCGTACGCCGCTTTGAAGGTCCGGCTGAAGGCGGCATCGCTGGTGAAACCCCAGCGGGCGGCGATCACATGGATGGGCTGCGGCCGCCGGGGCGAGGCCAGATCGGCCCGGCAGCGCTCCAGCCGCTGCCGCCGGATCAGCGCGGCAACGCTCTCCTCCTCCGTACGGAAGAGGGTGTAGAGGCTCCTGAGGGAAATGTGGTGACGGGCCGCCACGGTCTCGGGGCTGAGCCCGGGGTCGTCGAGATGGTGCTCGATATACGCGCGGACCTGCCGGAGCACCACTTCCTCGCGGGTGTCCGCCGACAGCGCGTCCCAGGTGTCGAGTTGCTGCGCGAGCAGCGCGGAGGCCAGATGCACGGTACTGCGCTCCAGCGACTCCAGCTCCCCGGGCGAGCACTTTCCCGCATGCGCCTGCAAGGAGCCGAGGAAGCGGCGGAGGATCGCGCCGATGCCCTCGCGGGCGGCGAACCCGTGGGCGAGCCGGGTGTCGAGACGCCCCGGGGGCAGGTCGACCGCGGTCCTCGGAATGCCCAGCAGCAGCACCCGGCTCCCGCCGGGCGACGTCGTCCCGGCGGTGTAGGGATGCGAGGTGTCGAAGAGAACCGCGTCCCCCGCCACCACACTGGTCTCCTTCCGGTCCTGCTCGACCCGCATTCCGCCCCCGGTGAGCAGCCCGAGGAAGTAATGCTCCGGATCGCTCCGCCGGATCAGCTCCGGCGTCCGCCAGGCCCGCTGGGCACCGAAGTCATGGACGGCAACGGACACCCGGCCCAGCTCCAGCACCCCCGACCGGGCATGGAACGTCGCCGGGTCCAGCAGCTCCATCCGGTGCGGCACGACCGTCCGGTTGATCATGTCGCTGAACCACTCGGGCCGGTCCGCCCTGGCGACGGAGTCATGGGACACCCAGGACCACATGGCGGCTCTCCCCCTTCATACCGGTCCGGTGGTCGAAGGACACCCCGGAGCACGGCGAATTCGGTACGGACAGCGGAACCCGCGTAGTTGCGCACGGCCGGTGTATCCACTCTGACCTGCGACGGGTGCGACATATCGTATCGGCGGCCCCCGGCCCGCGGAACGAGGTTCCGGGGCAGGTGGGACCGGCCGCGGGGAGAAAGCCCTTACCCTCCCGGGCGGCCCCCAGCGCCACCAGGCGGGCGGGTTCCGCGGGGCGCGGGTGACTGGGGGGAGCGGCGGCGGTGGTGAGCAGGGGGAACCCGGAGGCGGTCAGTGGGGTGAACCATTGCCTTCGCTTGGGGAGACAGCCCCCGGCCCGCTCGGCACACTTGCTCCATCCCGTGGTTCAGGGCCGCTCGGGGGACGGCCACCGCCATACCTCCCGCGTGTTCGCGCGCCGGTGACGAGCCGGCATCCGTTTCGGCACGACGGAACGGAAGAAACGTTTCGGCATCCGCTGTCCCGCCGCGGCTCCGCGGTGGGCGCGCCGCGCGTGCGGCCGGCCCGGCCTCCGTACCAGTAACGGCATTCGCCAGACTGAAGGAGAGTCATGCCCTTACGCACCTCCGTCTCCGCACTCGCCGTCGCCGCGCTCGCGTTCGGCGGGCTGACCGCCGTGGGGGCCCCGGCCGCCGCGGCGGCTCCCGGGCCGGTAACCGTACGGCCGCTCATCTCCTGCACTCCGGAGAACGTGGACGGCTACACCGGCCGGACCGCGTGCACCAATCTGGGCACCGTGTCCGCGTACCGGGTGCGGGTGACCTGTAGACGGACCAACGGCACGTTCTTCAACGCCTACGGGGTCTGGAGGGTCGCCGGCTGGTCCGTGGCGACCTGTTCCACCACCGGTGCCGCCACCGTCTGGAGCGTCGCCACCGAGTACTGACGGGAGCGACGGCCCGCGATCCGCGCGCCGGGCGCCGGGCCGACGCGGGCCGCGGATCCGGACCTTCCCCTCCCGCCCCGTGGTGGGAGGGGAAGCCGCCGCACGTTCCGCGGCGGGAGAGCGAGCCGCGCGCGGCTCGGCGGCCTCCCGGCCGTGAACCGTGCCGTCCCGGGGCACCGCTGAATCCATCCGGAAAGCGGGGCGGGAAAATTGCGGAGAGCGGAGAGCGGAGAGAAAGAGGAACGGCGGAAGGCCCCCTCGGAACGGGCATTCCGAGAGGGCCTCGCCTTAGGACGGCACGGCGCGCGCCATCAGCAGAACGGCGTGTCCGGGAGCACATGGTCGGCATAGTCGACGTAGTAGCTGGCCATCCAGCCGCTGAAGTTGGGGCGGATGATGTAGACCCAGTACGGGTTGCCGCCGACGGTCTGGCTGCCCCGCTTCTGGCACCATGCCTCGAACGACTCCCCGGGGTTGACCCGGCCGCGGACGTTCGGACAGTTGGCGACGGATGGGGAGTTGTTGCAGCGGGCGAAGTCGCCGTTGTTGTGGCGGACGTTCACATTCGTCGCCCAGGTCGTGAAAGAGCGCTCCACGACGGCGTCGCCGCGGTGCTCGACGGCGGGCCTGCCGTCCCGTGCCGTGGTGTCCGTGGCTCCGGCGGGAGTAACGGGAGTGGCGGCCAGGATCGTCCCCAGGACGAGAACGGCCGAGCCCAGCATTGTTCGCATTTTCATTTCGTTCCCCCGTCCGACCGGTGGCGTTTCCACCGCAACCGGACCTCTCCATGGTGGAGCGGGAAAAGCGCCGCCCTGAAGAGGGAAGTCGGCCAGGCGTTATCCGAAAGGCCGGACCGGGAAATGCCTGAGCAGACGTTCGAGGAATTACCCGCCGAATCGAATCTGCGGATCACGACAATCCTATGAATGCGACGGCAGAGACCCCCGTGGTCCCGGGCCGCCGGAGCACGGGCGGCGAACTCCGCCGAGGGCCCGTCCCATCCTCCGCTTCCGCACCAAGCACCCCTCGGGCACTGGAGCCCCGGGGCCCGCCGCTGGCCGGAAAGGACCGGCCGCCGGGGACACCCGCGCGGATACCCCCGCACCGTACCCAGGGGGCCGCTGCCGGACCCCGCCCACGGGCCGCGCCCGTAAAGTCGCGATAATGCCTGGATGAGCGCTGCCGTTCCCCTTCCGCCGGAGCACATACCCGAGGGCACCGCCGTCTGGCAGTCGGTGGACGCGCGGCGCTGGCGGGCCGCGGGGCCGGGCGGCTGGACGCATCCGCTCTGGGCCTCCCTCGCCGTCGTCGTGGCCGTGGTGTGGTCGGTCGCGGCGGCCCCGGACGTGCCGTGTACGGCGGCCGCGCCCTGCGACACCGTCTGGGACGAGCTCGCCGTCGGGGCGCTCGCCCTGCTCTGCCCGTACTGGATATGGCGCCGGCCCCCGCTCGCGCTGGCCGTCCTGGCCGGATATCTCGGCGGAGCCGCCGTCGAGGCCGCCGCCCCCGGCCGTACGGTCCTGGCCGCCGGTGGTGACCCGTGGAGCACTTGGCCGGTGGCACAGCTCGCCGCCCTCTTCGCCGCCGTCTCGCTGACGGCCCGGCTGGTGGCCGGCCGCCGCCGCGGACGGACCGCCCGGGAAGCCGCCGGGCCCGCGCGCCACCGGCCCCCGCCCGCCGCCCGCGATCCGCGCCGCGGTCTGGTCTCCCTGGGGATCGGTGTCCTGCTCCTGGCGGGCACGGCCTACGCCGTCGCGGACGCGCAGCGGATCGTGGCCGAGTACGAGCGGCGGGCCGCGGGCGCGACCCGGGTGACGGCCGAGGTGAAGGGCGCGACCGGCGACCCGGACGGCGTCACGGCCCTGGAGGCCGAGGACCCCGCGGGCCGCCGCCATGCGCTGCACACGGTCTTCCCCGAGTACTACCCGGTGGGAACCGAGGTCGAGGTGGTGTATGACGGTTCCTGGACCCGGCTGGTATCGGAGCCGTACGAACTGATCGACCAGGAAATCGTCGCCCTGCTGACGGGGGTACCCGGCCTGCTGTTCCTGGCCGACGGCCTGGCCGCGCTGCGCCGCGTCCGGGAGCGCGGCCGGAGTCCGCAGCCCGTGCTCGGGGTCCTCGTCCGGCCCGGCCCGGGGCGCGCTCTGCTGGTGCATGCGGGGGACGCGCCGGACGGCGGGGAGGCACTGTTCACACTCCGCCCGGTCCGCCTCCGGCCCGCCCGGTCCGCCGCCGGTGACCGGGTGCCGGGGCCGTTGCCGGGCCGGCGCCGGTTCCCGCGCGAAGCCCTGCTCTTCGGCACGCCCCGCCCGGGCGGCGAGGTGTTCCTGGCCGCCCCGGGTGAGTACGGGCTCTTCACCGTCGGCCCCGGGTCTCCCGTCGGCCGGGAGGCCGCCGCGGCCCCGCCGTCCGACCCCCGGCCGCGCCGCAACCGGAACGCGCTGCGCCCGCCGGACGAGGTGGCCGCCGGGATGGTGCCGGTGACCGCGCCCCGGGTCTGGTCGGCCGACCGGGCCTCGCGCGGGGTAGCGCTCTTCCTGCTGCTGGTACCGGTCGCGGGCACCGTGGAGCTGCTCACCGGAAACCCCTCGCCCTATCGGCTGGTGCTGGGCGCCGTGGTCCTCCCGACGCTGCTGACGCTGGTGGCGGCCGCGCTCAACTGGCGGGTGTCGGCCGGGCGCACCGGGGTCTGGGTGACCGGCGCCTGGCGGGTGCGGCATGTGCCCTGGGAGCAGCTCACCGGGGTGCGCCATGTGGACGACGGCCTCCGGATCGGCGTCTCCGGCAAGGAGGAGATCCGGCTGTACCCGACCGGCTTCCTCCGGCTCCAGCAGCTTCTGAAGCAGCCGTCGGCGGCGCGGCGGGCCGCTGAGGAGGTGCGCGCCCTGCGCCACCATCCTGAGCTGCGGCCCGCGGCGGATCCGCAGGCCCACGGTATGCCGCTGGGACCGGTACTGACCGCGGGCGGGGTGCTCCTCTATCTCGCCGTGGTGCTTCTGTGACGGGTCCGGCCCGCCGGACGGCGGGCCGGGCTCACCCGGCGGGCTGGTACTTGGAGAGCACCTTGCCCTTGGTGTCCGCGATCAGATAGCCCGTCTCGGAGTACTCGTTGATCAGGTAGACGGACATCCCGGCCGGGGTGCCGAATGTCGCGTTCGGCGGTTTGACCACCAGATAGCGCATATTCGGGTTCTCGACCTTCAGCTCCTTGTCGGCCGTGCGCAGCAGTGCCGGTACCGCGTTCCAGTTGTAGCGGCTCAGCTCGACGGGCCGGTCGCCGCCGATGATGTTGCCGCGGATATTGCCGGGGCGCAGCCCGTTCTTCAGGTCGTAGCTGTAGGACTCGTAACGGGTGTTGCTGCCCTTCACCGCGCTCCGGAAGAAGGCGTACTCCGAGTAGACGGTGAGGCCGAACACCCGGTCGCTGCCGGTCTTCGCCTTCAGCGCGGCGACAGCCGCACGGATACCGTCGGCGGTCAGCATGCTCTTCACCGCCGGAGTGTCCGCGGTGGCGCCGGACCCCGGCTTCGTGCCCTTTCCGGTGCCGGGGGCGGGTGACGCGGTGCCCGGTTTCCCGGAGGCACCGGGCTCCGCGACCGTGGCGGGCCGCTCGTTCGACGTCCGCCATTCGGGCAGTGCGCCGGAGTACACCACCGCCGTCACCGCAGCGGACAGCAGCACCGCGCCGACCGTGAGCCGGGCGCGCAGCCGGGACGGGGGCGGCACCGGGGCGGTGGGGGTGAGCACCGTCACGGGTTCGGCGGACGGACCCGGGCCGGGGGCCGGGCGGCCCGGCGGCGGGGTGGGCGGGGCCAGCAGATAGGAGGTGTCGGCGGCCCCGGTATCGGCAGTACCGGGTCCGGCGGGCCGGGCGGACTCCCCCGCGACCGCCCCGCCGACGGGTATCGCGTCCCCCGCGCCCGCCACGGCTCCGGCGGCTCCGGCGGCTCCGGCGGCTCCGGCGGCTCCGGCGGCTCCGGCGGCTCCGGCGGCTCCGGCGGCTCCGGCGAGCATCCGGTCCAGGGTCCCCAGATCGGGCCGGATCGCCGGGTCCTTGACGAGGACCGCGTTCAGCGGGCCGGTGAGCGGGCCGGCCCGGAGCGGCGGCGGCACCTGCTCGTTCAGTACGGCGGCGAGCGTCGCGAGGGTGGTGGCGCGGCGCAGCGGATGGCGGCCCTCGACGGCGACGTACAGCATCATCGCCAGCGACCACAGGTCGGACGAGGGACCGCCGGACTCCCCGGTGATCCGCTCGGGGGCCATGTAGTCGGGGGTGCCGATGATGGAACCGGTCGCGGTGAGGACCGTCGACTCCCGGATCGCGGCGATCCCGAAGTCCGTGAGCACCGGCCGTCCATCGGGCCGCAGCAGGACATTGGCCGGTTTCACATCGCGGTGCTGGATGCCCGCGGCATGCGCGGCGCCGAGGGCGGCGAGCACCTCACGGCCGAGCCGGGCGGCCTCCGCGGGGTCCATCGGGCCCCGGGCCAGCCGGTCCGCCAGCGAGCCGCCGGTGACCAGCTCCATCACCAGCCAGGGGTAGGTGTCCCCGCCGCCGTCGACGACATGGTGGATGGTGACCACGTTCGGATGGTCGACCCGGGCCAGGGCCCGGGCCTCCCGCAGCACCCGGGCCCGCAGCGTACGGGCGGCCGCCGGGTCGTACTCGGCGAGCCCGGGGTCCGGCGGGCGTACCTCCTTCAGCGCAACCGCCCGGTCGAGCAGCAGATCGCGGGCGCGCCAGACCGTGCCCATACCGCCGCCGCCGAGCCGGGCCTCCAGGGCGAACCGCCCGTCGACGACGCGCTCCCGCCCCGCAGTTCCGGTACCTGTGCCCGTACCCGTACTCGTGCCCGGGCCCGGGCGGGACCCCGCCCGGGGTCCGCTGCCGCCCCCTGCGGTGCCGCCCGTACCCGTGCCGGTTCCTGTGCCGTTGTCGGCGCCGCTGTCGACGCCGTTTCCGCCGCTCATGGCCGGGAGCATACGAGAACGGTCCGACAGTCCGACACGGCCCCCGCTCCCGTCAGGGGGTGAAATGGGCCAGAGCGTTGTCCAGCAGGGTGCGCTGGGCCGGGCTCTGTGCGTCGGGCGCGCAGGCCAGCAGGGCCACGAGCTTTCCGTCGGTGGCCGTGAAGGCCCGTTCGATGCACTGGCGCGGGCCGCCCGCCAGAGCGCTGGTGTAGCGGTAGAGCAGTTCCGCGGCGTCCCCGGACGGATTCTCCGGGCCGCTGTCCACCGGTCCGTGACCGTGGCTCAGATAGTCCGTGAGGGCTTTTTCGAGGCCCTTGTCCGTCTCCCGGACGGCCGTGACCGGGGTGTAGCCGGGTTCGGTGATCGCGAAGAACTGGATCAGGCTGCGCCGGTCCGGGGAGAGATAGAAGATGCTGCTGCCCTCGCTGGTGCGGGACCAGCCCACCGGTACGGCGATGGTGAACCCGGTGGCGTCGGTCACGACCTCGTACCCGTCGGGGACCTCGGGCGAGGCGCTCGCGGAGGGTTCGGCGGATTCCTCCCCGGTGCCGTCCGTGGCGTCGCCGTTGTCGCTGCCGTCCGTGCCGTCGCTGCTGTCGCTGCTGTCGGAGACGGAGGGCGCGGCGGACCGTTCGGTATCGCCGTCCCCGCCGGGGCCGACCGTGAACCAGAGCGCGGCCGCGACGGCCGCGGCCGCCAGGACGGACGCGACGAGGACCGTGCCGAGCGGACGCCGGCGGCGCCGGGGCGGGTCCTCCAGCCCGTCGAAAACGGTGTCGCCGGCGGCTTCCCCGGTCCGGGTCCCGGGGCCGGTGTCCGGCCCCGCGGGACCGTGGGCGGTGGTGTCCCCGCCGCCCGGTCCGGAGCCGCCGTCCGGTCCGGAGGCCGCGCCCGGTCCGGATCCGGTCCCCGGTCCCGAGCGGGTCCCCGGTCCGGAGGCCGACTCGGCGGCCCCGTCGCCGCCCGCTCCGGGCGCGGCGGACGGCGGCGGGAAGGACGGCGGCACGGGCGGGGGCGGCGGTACGGCGGGGTGCGGGGGACCCGGTTGCCCGCCGCGTCCGGCGGACCCGCCCCGGCGGCCGTCCCCGAGGCCTTTCCCGCGGCCTCCCCCGGTGTCGTACGACGGCGGTCCCCCGCCGTCCTCCCAGCGCTGTGTCTCCGGGTTCCAGTAGGTCCCACCGGACATCTCAGCCTCCGAGGAGCGCGCTGACCAGCTCCGCCACGGCGACGCCGGAGCCCAGGACCCCGGCCCATTCTCCGGCCGCGGCCAGGGACGCCCGCAGTCGCTCCAGCCGGGCCGGGCCCGCCGCGCCCGAGGCGGTGATCTCCTCCTCGGCGGCGACCAGTTCGGCGTCCAGGACTTCCGTCGCCGCGGTGGCGACCAGCCGTTCCAGATCCGCCCGCAGGGCCCGGACCGCCGTCAGCAGTTCCCGCTGGACCGGGTCGTCCACGGCGGCCGCGGTGGTGTTGTGGGTGGTCGCGGTGGAGTGGGCGCCGAAGGCCATCGCGCTGTGGGACACCGTACCGATATGGACGGAGGCACCGGGTCCCACGGGCGGCTCCGGGCTCCCGCCGCCGTCAGTCCTTGTCGTCGCGGCCATCTCGTTCCCCCTCGTCGAAGTTGTGCACCTTCGCGGTGCTGTTGGCTCCGAAGCCGAAGGCGCTGTGGTGCGCCGAGTCGATGTACACACCGCCGTTGACGGTGACGACCTTCTGTTCGAACTCGGCCGTCTGCCAGCCCGCTTCCCGCAGCGCGTCCTTGACGCCCTCGCTGATCCGGTCCTGGATGCTCTTGAGGTAGCGCTGCACGTCCATCTGCTGGAAGAACGAGCCGGCGCCCTGGGCGCCCAGCTCCCGGACCGCGGCGGCCGGCCCCTCGGGGAGGGCCAGGCGGTGACCGCCGGTGGCCCGCTCCCAGGCCGCGGCACCGGCGCGGTAGACCGAACGCACGGACGACGCCAGGCTGGCGGGGGTGTGGGCCACCGCCCAGGCGACCTTGCCGACCAGTCCGCCCGCGAGGTAGCGGTGGGCGTCGCGCTCCGCTTCGCGGAAGGCGTTCCGTACGGGCATCAGCACATGCGGGGCGACCTCCAGGACCAGCATGCCGCCCTGGGTGTGGACCCGGACGAACACGGTCACGACGACGTCCTCGTACCAGCCGCCGACCCGGATCCGGAGGAAGTGCCGGCGGGCCTCGCCGCCCTCCTCGACGGCGGCGTCGTGGTGCTCGGCCGTCTCCGCCGGGTCGTACGGCGCGGCCTCCCGGCTGTCGATGCCGTCGGCCGGGAGGAAGACGACCTCGTCCGTACGG
The DNA here is from genome assembly GCF_053981115.1 of Streptomyces sp. NPDC003691. Lineage (NCBI taxonomy): Bacteria > Bacillati > Actinomycetota > Actinomycetes > Kitasatosporales > Streptomycetaceae > Streptomyces > Streptomyces sp. NPDC003691. The sequence goes on from NZ_JBSFNQ010000022.1 coordinate 55,813, forward strand.
AGTTCCCGCAGCCGGTCCCGGACCAGGTCACCGGTCTCCGACGGATCGTCGGGCGAGGGCACGGTGAGGGCGTCGACCAGCGGGCGGACCCGGTCGAGCACGGTCCGGTTGTCCAGGGCCTCCGGGACGGCGCCGGTACGGGGGCGCAGCTCGACGGAGAGCGTCCACGGCTGGAACGCCCGGCCGGCGCCCCGGAACGGGTTGTCGGAGTGGTACATCACGAGCCCGGCGTGCTGCTCGTAGCGGATCTCCTCCATCCGACGCAGGGTGTGGGGCGAGGCGGTGCGCTCCGCGGGGTCGGCTTCCGTATCGCGGAACCCGGCGGCGGACAGCGGCCCGGTCAGGGCCTGCGCGGACTGGCTGCGCCGCAGTCCGACGAGGAACACCAGGAGCATGTAGAGGAAGACGGCCAGCAGGGCGTAGCCCGGGGGCCGCGCGTCGAAGGAGAGGAACGGCAGGGAGACACTAACCGGCAGTCCGGAGACGGCCGGTTCGAAGCCGTCGTCGTCCCGGAAGAGCCCGTCGACGCCGTTCCACACCAGCATGACCAGGACATAGGCGAGGGCCAGCCGGGCCGCCCAGCGGATCAGGGTGACCATGCCGCGGACGAGCGCGGACGCCTTGGCCACCTCGGGGTCGGCCCAGGCGAGCAGCGCGAGGACGATTCCGGGGGCGAGCAGGATGACGAAGTACGCGCCGGCCAGCGGGACGGCCAGCACCCAGAGGGCGACGATCGTGAGGGCCCAGCCCGCTTCGCGGCGGCGGGCGTAGGCGGCGTGGGCGAGGATGCGGGCCGCGTCGATACCGAAGGACGGGGCGGTGAACCGCTCCTCGTGGACCGAGAGTTCGTCGATGACGGCGGAGCGGAAGCGGTCGTCGGTGTGGACACCGGCGCAGAGGTAGCGGCAGGCGTCGCTGACCGCGGGGGGCACCGGTTCCCGGACGGGTAATCGGGCCGGGCCCGGCTCCGCACCTGCTGGGCCGGGTACCGCGAGACGGGTCACAGTCGGCTCCCTTCCGGGTGACGGGGCAGGATCGTATGTCATGGAGATTGCCCGGGTGGCATGGTTGGACACTCTTTGCCGGGGCCGTGTCGGGACCCGGCCGTCGGGGGGCGGCGCCGGGCGCCGGTGTGCGCCCGGCGCCGCCCTTCGTCACCTCGGGAAACCCGCGGCGCGCGGGTGGTGTGCGCGGGTCACGACGCCTCGACGTGGTCGCGGCGCGCCGGTTCGTACCAGGGCCGGACCGGGTGGCCGTAGGGCGCGCCCTGGAGGGGGCCGTAGCCGTAGGTGTGGCCCGGCCGTTGGCGACCGTCGTCGGCAGCGGCGGCGTACGGCCGGGCGTGGGCGGGTGCGGTCTCCGCCTCCGGGCGGCCGGGGGCGTGGCTCTGGCCGGGGCCGGCGCCGCGTACCAGGTCGGTGTCGCTGGTCAGCCGTACGCCGTCGGCACGGCGGTAACGGTCGGAGGAGAAGGACCAGTCGAGATTGCCGCGCATCCACGCCTCCATGCCGTCGGCGTACGACTCGACGGCATGGCGCTCGCCGCGGGTGAGTCCCAGCCACTGGCCGGAGAGCGTTCTCAGCTCCTCGCGGGCCTGCCGAAACTCGGTGACCCAGCCGCCGACCCGGCCGTAGACGGCGTCGATGGCGTCCTGGAGGCCGCGGCCGCGTTCCCGGGCGAGGACGAGCACCCCGTTGGTGGTCTCGCCCGCGACCAGCTCCTTGCGGAGGGAGACGATGTCGTTGACCCAGACGACGACGTCGGAGGCGCATTTGAACATCGTCTGGAACTGGTCGGTTTCATGGAGCAGCGGGGGGATCTCCCGGTCGGACGCGACCTCCAGCAGGTCGAGCGAGGGGGTGATCCCGCCGGAGGCGCGGCGCAGCTGGGTGTAGCCGAGCAGTCCGGGGGTGTGGTGGTGGCGGCGGTTGAGGGACTCGTATTTGAACGCGGCCAGGAAGTGGGTCATATGGAGGGTGAAACGCATTCGCCAGGCCGCACTCCGGTCGCGGGCCAGGTCGTGCCAGACCCGGGCCAGTATCGCGTCGAGCCGGCTGGCCGCGGTCGACGGCAGGGTGGCGTCGGGGGTCAGCAGCCGGAGCATGCGGAACGCGGACGAGTCGTAGTCGATCTGGCCCTCGGGCTGCCGGTCGTGGCAGTCGTCGATGACGAACGCCCAGGTGAACCAGCCCGCGACGGCGTCGGCCCGGTGCAGCCCCATGGCCGGGTAGGAGCGGGCGATCAGGGCGCCGAGATGGCTGCGGGCGAGCCGGTCGCGGGCGGCCGGGCTGTCGAGGAGGTCGTAGGCGTCGGCCCAGCCCATGACGGAGGCTTCGAGGTGGTCCAGCCAGGGGGAGACATGGGGCTGGAGCGCCAGCAGGGGGTGGTCGGGGCCGGGCCAGAGGTCGAGGAGGGCGCCGGTGGCGGGGTCGGCGACCCGGGTGGGGTCGGTGCCGGGGTCCGGGTGGGCGGCCGTTGCGGCGTGGTCGGCGGGGTGTCCGCAGGGCGTGTGGTGCGGGGACCGGCAGGAGTGGGCCGCGGGCGGGGTGTGCGGGATGTCCGCGGGGCAGGCGGGGTGCTCCGCGCAGGGGACGTACGCGGGGTGCAGCGGGCGGGGGCCGCCCGTCGCGGCGAGGGTGGGAGTCATGCGCGGGCCTCCGTCGTCATGGGCAGCGGACCGGTGGTCAGTTCGGCCTTGGCCACCGGGCGGATGCGGTGGCCGGGCAGCGGGCGCAGCCGCCAGGCGGCCGTGAGGGAGGCGAGGGCGAGGGTGACCTCGTGGTTGGCCAGGACGTCGCCGAGGCACTTGCGGCTGCCGCCGCCGAAGGTGATGGTCGCGTTGCGCGGCAGTTCGCGGGCGTTCTCGGGCAGCCAGCGGTCCGGGTCGAAGCGTTCGGGCTCGCGGAAGACCGCCGGGTCGCGGTGGAGGGCGTACGGGCTGAAAACGATGCTGGATCCGGCGGGCACGGGGTGTCCGGCCAGGAAGGTGTCGGTGACCGCCCGCCGAGTGATGAACCAGACCGGCGGGTAGAGGCGGAGCGCCTCGGCGACGACCCGCTGGGTGTAGGGAAGGGCGGGCAGGTCGGCGGCGCGGGCCGGGCGGCCGCCGAGGACCGTATCGACTTCGGCCAGCAGGGTTCGTTCGACGTCGGGGTTCCCGGCCAGCAGATGGAAGGCCCAGGTGAGGCCGGACGCGGGGGTTTCGACTCCGGCCGCGAGCACGGTCATCAGCTCGTCGTGGATCTCGGTGTCGGTCAGCCCGAGTCCGGAGTGCTCGTCACGGGCGTTGAGCAGGACCGTCAGCAGGTCGTCGCGGTCGGCGGCGTCCCGGCGGTAGGTGGTGAGCATCCGCTCGATGACGGTGTCGAGGCGCCGAAGGGCCCTGGTGAACCGGAGGTTGGCGGGGGTCGGCAGGGCGTGCAGCAGCGGGAAGGGGATGACCATCCGCCGGTAGACGCCCTTCCAGACGACGGGGAAGTTGCGCTGGACGGCGGCGACGGCGTCGGAGGCGATATCGGCGGAGAACATCATGCGGGCGGTGACCCGGGTGGTGAGCCGGCTCATCTCGGTACCGGCGTCGACGACGCCGCCCGGGCGCCAGGAGCGGGAGAGGGCGGTGACCTCGTCGTGCATCAGCCGGCAGTAGTGGTCGAGCCGGTCGCGCTGGAAGGCGGGCTGGATGAAGCGCCGCTGCCGCTTGTGCGAGGCGGCGGGACAGGTGCCGACGCCGTCGCCGAGCAGCAGCTTCATCGTGTCGATGAACTCGCCGCCCTTGTCGAACGTCCGGGGATTGTGGAGCACTTCCTGGACGACGTCGTGGGTGCAGGCCATGTACGCCGTACTGGTGCCGATCTTCAGTCGTACGAGGTCTCCCTCGTGGCGCAGTCCGGGCAGAAAGTCGAGGGGGGAGCGGAAGAGCTGGAGGCCGTTGCCCAGCAGGGGCAGCCCGCCCGGCGCCCGGCCGAGGCGGTAGGAACGGCGCTCGGGCGCAATCATTGTCGTGCTCACTTGAAGAACCCTTACTGCGGAGACGGCAGGACACACCTGTCGCCTGGTCGTGATGAAAGCCGGATTCGTCGTGCGTACGTACGCCCTCGCACCTGAGCGGGTTCGCCGCCCGCCGGCCCGCTGCCGGCCCGGACTCCTTCGTCCGGACCGCTTTCAACCTGCCGCAGTGACGGCAGGGACGAGCGGGCGTACGGGCGAGGTGCGCAAAGTACGCATACGGATTGAAACACCACGTCCACCCGAAGTGCCATGTGCCACTCCGGCCATGCGGGGTGATGCCGGGGTCCATCCGAAAGCACTTCCGCGTCCGGAATCGGACGCACGGCCGGACGGCCGCCGGGGTTCCGGCGGCGGCCGGACGGCCGTCAGCTCACCGCCGGTGTCGGCCAGTTGCCGCCGACGGACCGGTCACCGGCTTCGGCGGCCGGGGCAGGGTCGCGGTCACGGTGAGTCCGCCTCCGGCCCTGGGTTCGGCGATGGCATCGCCGTGATGGGTACGGGCCACGGCCCGCACGATGGAGAGCCCCAAGCCGCTGCCGCGCGCCGACCCCACCCGGTCGGTGAGCCGGCGGAACGGCTCGAACAGCACCGGGATCTCATGGGCGTCGATGACGGCGCCGGTATTGCCGACCGCGATGTACGCGCCCGGCGGCCCGGTCCCGGTGCGCACCGTCAGCACCCCGTCCGGGACGTTGTACTTGACCGCGTTGTCCACGAGATTGCGGACGAGTTGTTCGAGGAGCACCGGATCACCGAGCGCGGGCGCGGGCGACAGGGTCCGCTCCACCCGGAGCCGGTGGCGCCCCGCGTCGGCGGCCGTGTGGGTGAGCACCGACTCGGCGACGGCGGCCAGGTCGACGGGATGGCTCTCGGCAGGCGCGCTCTCCGCCCGCGCCAGGGTGAGCAGGGAGTCGATCAGCTTCTCGTGGCGCTCGTTGACGGCCAGCAGGTTCTCCCCGAGCTGCCGCACCTCCGGGGGCGCGTTGCGCCGGGCGACGGCCACCTCGACCAGGGTGCGGCCCACCGCCAGCGGGGTCTTGAGCTCATGGGCGGCGTTCGCGATGAACCGGTCCTGGCCGGCGAACGCCTGGTCCAGCCGGTCCAGCATGCTGTCGAAGGAGTCGGCGAGCCGTTTGACCTCGCCGGGCGGTTCGTCGAGACCGATGCGCTGGTGCAGGGTGCGGCCCGCGATCCGTTCGGCGGTCGAGGTGATCCGGCTGAGCGGACGCAGCAGCCGTCCGGCGACCAGCCAACCCATCGTGGTGGCCACCACCCCCACGCCGAGTACCGTCAGTCCGCCCTTGGCCATGAGATTGGTCCGCATGGAGGCGAGGACATGGTCCCGGGAGGCCGGATCGATGGTGACGCCCGGCTTCGCGGCAAAGCCGTCGGGGGTCCGGGCGGCACCGTCCGCGGGCCCGTCGGTGGGTGTCTGCGTACGCGGCACCAGGACGTCGCCCGTCGGTCCGTCGCTCAGCTCGTACCCGGGCAACGGCGATTCCCCCGACAGCACCCCGTCCGGGAACCCGGCCCCGCCGATGGATCCGCCGCCGGTGGGGCCGGGCCCGGGCTGCCGCCCCGACGGCGGTGCCGCCGTCTGCTCCACCGTGGGGAACGGCAGGGAGAGGGTGTACTGCATGCTGTTCCCCACCAGGATCAGCGCCCCGCCGAAGATCGCCGCGCCCGCGACGAAGAACATCAGACCGAAGACGGCGGTCAGCCGGACCCGCAGGCTGCCGCCGAGCGCGCGGAGGATCACCGGATGCGGTAACCGACGCCGGTCAGCGTCTCGATGACCGGGCCGTCGCCCAGCTTGCGCCGCAGGGAGCGCATGGTGACCCGGACGACGGTGGTGAACGGGTCCACGTTCTGGTCCCAGGCGCGCTCCAGCAGCGTCTCCGCCGAAACCGGCGCCCCGTCGGCCCGGAGCAGCTCCTCCAGTACGGCGAACTCCTTGCGGGACAGGGCGATGTACCGGCCGTCCCGGGTCGTCTGGCGCAGATGGGGGTCCAGTCTGATCCCGGCGCGCTCCAGTACGGGCGGTACGGCGGGCCGGGACCGGCGGCCGAGCGCCCGGATCCGGGCGACGAGTTCGGCGAAGGCGAACGGCTTCGTCAGATAGTCGTCGGCACCCAGGCCGAGCCCGGCGACGCGTTCGGCGACGGTGGTGGAGACCGTGAGCATCAGCACCCGTACGTCCGCGCCGGAGGCGACCGTACGGCGGAGCACCTCGTCGCCGTGGACCAGCGGGAGGTCCCGGTCGAGCACCATCACGTCGTAGGTGTGCACCGCCAGGTTCTCCAGCGCGGCCTCCCCGTCGTGGACGACGTCGACGGCCAGCCCCTCGTCGCGCAGGCCCTCGGCCATCGCCCCGGCGAGCAACTCCTCGTCCTCGACCACCAGCACCCGCATACGTTCCACCGTTCCTCACCCGTTCGGCCTGGACCAAGTATCCGTGTCCGATGTGAAGACAATGTGAGCGGTTGCGCTCACCGTGATCGCACGCCCCTTCCCGTGGACTGTGCGCGGGCCGTGACCACCGCCCCGCCGGCCGCCGGCCGGGGAGCCGTTCCGCTCTGCCTCCCTTCGCAGCCGGTTCCGGCCCGCTCGCGGCGGCCGGGCCCGCTCCGAACGCCCCCGACGAAGGCTGAACCCCGATGGCTGACCGCCGGCTACCGACCGCACCCCACCCCGGAAGCCGCCGCGCGCGGCGGACGGCACCGTCCCGGGGCGGCCGGCGGGCCCGGCGGGGCCGCCGCTCCCCCGGCGCGACCGCGCTCCGGGTCCTGCTGCTGTTCGTCTGCGCGGGCACCGTGGGCTGGGCCGGTCTCGCCCTGCTGCCCGAGGCGGCCGACGGGCGGGCGGTCACGGCGGACCGTCCGGCCACGGCGGGCGGCAAACCGCCACGCGCGTCGGCTTCCGCCTCCACGGCGGACCGGGCCCCGGCCCGGGTTTCGGCCTCGGCTCCGGCTTCGGCTCCGGCAAAGCCGTCCGCCCGTACCCGCTATGCGGTCGACGGCCCCGGCACCTACACCTGGGCCAAGGGCACCGGCCGCCGCGCCGGAACCGGTGGCCGGCTCATCCGCTACGGCGTGAAGCTGGAGCACGGCACCGGTCTGGACGCCGACCGCGTCGCGGCCGAGATCGACGGCATCCTGCGCGATCCGCGGGGCTGGACCCGAGGAGGCGCCGCCTCCTTCCAGCGGGTCGACTCGCCCCCGTACGACATGCTGGTCCATGTGGTCTCCCCCGGCACCACCGACCGGCTCTGCGGCCGCTGGGGACTGGACACCCGGGGCGAGGTGAACTGCGCCAACGCGCCGCATCTGGTGGTCAACGTCCGCCGCTGGGTCGAACTCAGCCCCCAGTACCGCGGCCGTCCGGCCGACTACCACGCCCTGATCATCAATCACGAGGCCGGGCATGTCCTCGGCCACGGCCACCGCGGCTGCCCCGGCCGCGGCCGGCCGGCCCCCGCGATGATGCAGCAGATACGGGGGTTGAAGGGGTGCACGGCCAATCCCTGGGTGTACGACGCGGAGGGCAGGCTGATCGACGGACCACCGGCCCCCTGAGGCCGGTTCTCGGTCATACGGCCGGGGCGGCCGGCGGACCCGGTCGGGCCGGCCGGGGTGAGGCGGCCCGGGGCGTGGTGCCGTTCCCGGCACGGATATGCCGTTCGCCCCCGGGCTCCGGCATCGGGTACACCTTCCGTACGGGCCGCGGCCGCGGGGCGGACACCGCCCGACGGGGCACCGGCGCCGCCCGGCCCGCAACACGGCGGAGTACGACGGCTGGAGGAGCCTGTGCGCGACGGATTTTCCGATGGGTTCTTCACCCGGATGGCGCACGACACACATCCGGTGGACCTGATGTGCCTCTATCTGCTGCACGGCTCGGTCGAGCGGATCCCCGGCCTGCCGGCCGGCCGGGAGACGCTGTCGTTCGGGTATCTGAGCAGACACGTCCGTGCCGCGGACCGATGGAGCCACGACGACGCGGACACCTTCTCCCTGAGCGTCGAGAGGAAGGTGCGCGGGCGCCGGTACGGGCTGGAGTTCAGGATGCACTTCATCGCCGGTGAGCCCTGGGCCGACGCGGTCGTTCCGTTCGGCGCGGCGGTCGACCTGCCCCGGTTCCTGCGCCATTTCCGCGGGCACTATGCCCCGGCGGGAGCCGCGGACGGCTGGGGCTTCGACGTGTACACCGATGTGCGTGATCTCCGTGAGAGCGTCGTGCTGTTCGACAACAACCGCGAGGTGTGGTTCCAGGTCAACCGCGGCCCGGTGGTGGCGGGCCGGTCCCGGCTGGTCCGGTCCCGGCACCGGCTGACCACCGGCCGGCTCCAGGGCAACCGGTTCGGGACCGAACCCCTGGTGCACGCGGGAAGCGCGATGTTCCCCGACCGTCATGACGCCGTCGGGGACACCTCGGCCGAGGCACGGGCGTACCGGCGGTACACGGCCCGGCTGCACGATCCCCTTCCCCTGCGGGCGGGACGGCCGGTCCGCCCGGAATTCGGCACGGTCCCACGGCGGCGCTCCGGGCGCTGACGGGTACCGGGTCACCCCCGGACGGACTCCGGGCCACCGCCGCCGGGCCGCTGCCCGGCCGACCGCCCTGCTCAGGTCGCGGGGATCAGGTCGTGGGGATCAGGACCGCGATGTTCCGGCCGAAGCCCACGGCCAGCCGGTCTCCGGACATCCCGGCCAACGCGCGGACCGCGTGCGGGAGTACCAGCTCCGGCCCTATCTGCTCCCGGGCGGTCACATCCCACACCCGCAGCTCTCCGTGGAAGTCCCCACCGCTGCCGGTGACGGCGAGGAGCCGGCCGTCCGCCACCGTGGTCGTCACCGCGAACACGGTGCCGGGGTAGCCGGTGAGGGGCGTCCCGAGCTGCTCATGGGCCGTCAGGTCCCAGACCCTCAGCTCCCCGTGGAAGACCTCGCCCAGACCGGGCTTCTCATCGCCGTTGCCCGTGAGGGCGAGCGTCCGGCCGCCCGCCGCCACCGTCGTCACCGCGGTCACCATGCTCGTATGGCCGGTGAGGGGCTCACCGGTCCGGCGGCGCGTGGCCAGGTCCCAGACCTGCACCGTCCGGTCGACACCACCCGTCACCGCGACGGGACGACCGTCCACCGTTGCCGTCGTCACGGTGGTGACCGCGCCCCGGTGGCCGGTGAGCGGTTCGCCGAGCTGCCGGTGGGCGGCGAGGTCCCAGACCCGTACCGTTCCGTCCAGACTGCCCGTGACGGCGACCGGGCCGCCCGCCACCACCGCCGTCGCCACGCCGTACACCGAATCGGTGTGGCCGGTGAGCGGTTCGCCGAGCTGCCGGTGGCCGGCGAGGTCCCAGACCCGCACCGTCTCGTCGTCGCCGCCCGTCACGGCGACGGCCCGGCCCCCCACCGTTCCGGTCGCCACCGTCCACACCAGGCCCCGGTGACCGGTGAGCGGAGCACCGGCCGGACGGCCGGTGACCGGATCCCACACCACCACCGCGCCGTCGGCACCGGCGGTGACGGCGACCGTACGGCCGTCCACCACCGCAGACGCCACCGCCAGCACCGTTCTGGTACGGCCGGGACGGTACCCGGCCCACTCCACCCCCCACTGCCGGGGAGGCTCGTCCAGCGCGGGCGTGAGCGGGACTTCGCCGGTGTGCGGGCCGTCGGACATGCCCCCATCCAACCAGCACCCGCCGACAGCCCGCCCCGCCCGGCTCACCGCGAGGCCGGCGCGGCCGGGGCGGCCGGGCTCAGACGGCGGCGCGCACCACGGCGGCCCAGGAGCGGGCCGCCGCCGACCACACCGTGCGCAGTTGCGGCTCGGCCGCGCGGACCGAGGTGACGGCCGCGTCCGGGTCGCCGCCGGCCCGGGCGACCGCGGGGCCGTCGGAGACCGCCCAGTCGGCGATGGCGTCGGCGAGCACCTCGGGGTGGAACTGCACGCCCCAGGCCAGCGGGCCGATCCGGAACGCCTGGTGCGGGCAGTCGTCGCCGGTCAGCAGCGGAACGGCGCCCGGGGGCAGGGCCCCGATCTCGTCCCAGTGCCACTGGGCGGCCGCGGCACCGTCCGGTACGTCCCCGAAGACCGGGTCCCCGTCGGCCGCGGGCAGCCGGCGCAGCGGTACGGCCCCCACCTCGGGCCCCTGGGGGCGGACCTGGACGGAACCGCCGAGGGCGGAGGCCATGATCTGGCCGCCGAGGCATATCCCGAGCAGTGGCACCGAGGTGTCGACGGCCTCGCGGACGAGGGTCCGGACGGCGGGCAGCCAGGGCGCGGCCGCCTCGTCGTCCGCGTTGGGCGCGCCGCCCAGCACCAGCAGGCCCGCGTAGCCGCCGAGGGAGCCCGGCACCTCGTCCCCGGCCCACGGGTGGACCAGATGCCGGTCGAGTCCGGCGGCCGCCAACTCCTCGCCCACCAGCCCGGGGCCGGTGCCGTCCTCGTGCTGGATCACCAGGATCCGGGGGGTGGCCTTCGAGTTGGTCACAGTCTTCCTGCCTCCACAATCTGCTGGAGGAACGCCCGGGTGCGCTCCTCGCGGGGTTCACCGAAGATCTGGTCCGGCGGGCCCTCCTCCAGGACGGTGCCCTGGTGGAGGAAGCACACCTTGCTCGCGACGTCCCGGGCGAAGCCCATTTCGTGCGTGGCGAGCAGCATGGTCATACCGTCTTCGGCGAGATCGCGCACGATGGCCAGGACCTCGGCGACGAGTTCCGGGTCGAGGGCCGAGGTGATCTCGTCGAGGAGCAGCAGCCGGGGCCGCATGGCGAGGGCCCGGACGATGGCGACGCGCTGCTGCTGGCCGCCGGAGAGCCGGTCGGGCAGGGCGGTCGCCTTGTCGGCGAGGCCGATCCGCTTCAGCAGTTCGACTGCGGTGGCCTCGGCCTCCTCCTTCGTGGCCCGGCCCAGCACGGTCGGCGCGAGCGTGATGTTGCGCAGCACGTCCATATGCGGGAAGAGATTGAAGTGCTGGAACACGATGCCGACGTCCCGCCGGAGCCGGTCGACGTCGACGCCGCGCCCCGAGATGGGGTCGCCGTCCAGGACGATCCGGCCGCCGTCGATGTCCTCCAGGGCGTTGATGCAGCGGAGCAGGGTCGACTTGCCGCAGCCGGAGGCGCCGATGAGGGTGACGACCTGGTGCTGTGCCACGGTCAGATCCAGCCCGCGGAGCACCTCGTGGCCGCCGTACGACTTGCGGATGCCCTCGATTTCCAGGAATGCCATCAGCTGTCCTTCCCTGCGCCGCCGCGGGCCGGCAGCCGGTCGGCGAACCGGGTCTGCGGAATGGTGATCACGACGAAGAGCGCGGCCACCACGGTCACCGAGGAGAGGTTGAACTCGTTGGACGCGTAGATCTTCGCCTGGTTGAAGGCGTCGATGGTGCCGATGACGGTGACCAGGGCGGTGTCCTTCTGGAGCCCGATGAAGTCGTTGAGCAGCGGCGGGGTGACCCGGCGTACGGCCTGCGGCACCACCACGTGCCGCAGGGTCCTGGCGTGCGAGAGGCCCAGGGAGCGCGCGGCCGCGGTCTGGCTCCAGTGGATGGAGTCGATACCGGAGCGGTACACCTCGGCGACGTACGCGCCGTAGGTGAGGGTGAGGGCGAGGATCGCGGCCCAGGTCGGGCTGAGCGAGCTGAGGCCCGGGATCTGCGCCAGCGGCAGGCCGAAGCCGATCAGATAGATGATGACGATGCTGGGGACCGCGCGGAACACGTCGATGTACGCGGTCGCCAGCAGGCGCAGCGGCCGCCCGGCGCGGCCGGGGGCGAGCTTGGCGACGGCCAGGACGAGGCCCCAGACGAGGACGAACGCCTCGGCGGCGACGGCGATGAACACATTGGTGCCGAAGGCGGCGGTGACATCGGCGAAGCTGGAGGAGATGGCGTCCGGGCTGAAGAAGGTGGCCTGGACCGCCTGGTCGTTGGCGAGCAGGAAGACCGTCAGCAGGGTCAGTACGGTGACGGCGAGGGAGCCGCCCAGCGCGACCCAGGAGGACTCCCGGGCGTCGGCCGCCTCGGCCCGGGCCTCGGCGATTCCGCCGGGGCGCCCGGCGGCGGCGCGGGACCGGGAGCCGTGGCGCAGCGCCTCGGCGACCGGCTTGAGGACCGTCAGGGCGGAGAGGGCGCCGAGGACGGCGACGGCCTTGAGGGTGTAGGACCATGCGCCGCCGCCGGGCGAGGCCTGCCAGAGCACGGCCGCGGTCCAGACGGCCAGGACAACGGCGGTTCCGGCGGTGACCAGGGCCACGGGGGCGAGGACGGTGGGGACCGGCACCCGGGCGGGCACCGGCGCCGGACCGGTCTTCCCGGCGGCGGGGGCGGGGGCGGCGGTCGTCATCACAGCTTCCAGACCGGGACGGCGGCCGGGTCGCCGCCGAGTGCCTCGCCGAGGTACGCCTCGGACAGCTGCTCCAGGGTGCCGTTCGCCGTCAGCTCGGCGAGGACGCCGTTGACGGCCGCGGTGTTGGCGCTGCCCTTGGGCAGCAGGGCGCCGTACGACTCGCCGGTCTCGTACTGGCCGACGACGGCGACCTTGCCGCCGGAGCCCTTGGCCTGGCCGAGGACGATCGCGGTGTCGGTGAGGACGGCGTCGACCCGGCCGCCCTGGAGCGCGGCGAGCATCTCGGCGTCGCCCGGGAAGACCTGGGCGGGCTTGCCGGGCTTCAGGACCTCCTGGACGAACTTCGCGCCGGAGGTGGCCTGCTTGACGCCGAGCCGGAGGCTTCGGACGTTGTCGGCGGTCACCGTGCCGGGCTTGGCCAGGACCCCGATGTTGGAGGCGAAGTAGGGGCTGGTGAAGTCGACGGCCTTCTTCCGCTCCTCGGTGATGGAGATCTCGGCCATCGCGAGGTCGTAGCCGCTGCCCTTGCCCGCGACCATGGCGTCGAAGGAGACATTGCGGATCTTCAGCTGGTCCAGGCCGGCGCGGTGCGCAAGATTTGCGGCCAGACAGTACTCGAAGCCGCTCTTGATCTCGGCGACGGTGTCGCCGTTCCACCAGCCGCGCGACGGGAGGTCGCCGGCGACCGTCAGGGTGCCCTTCTCGACGGTCCTGAGCTTGACGGAGCCCTTCTCGCCGGTCACCTTGCACTCCCCGTAGGCACCGTTCTCCGCCTTGGTGACGGAGGTGCCGGAGGAGGCTCCGGGTGCGCTCTGGCCGCAGGCCGTGAGGGCGAGGGCGGCGGCGGCCGCCAGGGCGGGGACGATCACTCTGACGGTTCGGCGGCCGGATCGGCCGGGTCGGCGGCTCACGTTGGCTCCCAGGCATCGGTAGGGACCGCCCGGGAGTGATACGGCCGTACGGCCGGAGCCATACGAGCCAAAACCTTTTGGGCGGCGGGGATGGCCGATATGCTCAACCAAAAGGTTTTGGCAGTCAAGGGATAACCGAAGATTGACTGCCGGGGGTGCCCGGGGCGGCCTCCGCGGTCACGAACCGCGACCACCCCGGCGAACCGCACACCGACCACCAGAAGGGGACACGCGATGGCCGGACCGGCCGGACCGCACCACGCTCCGGAGACCGCGCGCTCGGTCGGGATCAAGGACGTCGCACGCGCCGCGGGGCTCTCCATCACGACCGTCTCGCACGCCCTCAACGGCAAGGGCAAGGTCAGCGCCCGCACCCGGGAACGGGTCCGCGAGATCGCCGAAGAACTCGGCTACCGGCCCAACCCGGCGGCACAGGTACTGCTGAGCGGCCGCACCGGAATCGTCGGCCTGGCGGCCGGCCATCAGAGCGCCGAGGCCTGGGAGCGGACCTACCGCCCTTACTACGCGTCCCTGACCGCGGGCGCCATGGTCGAGGCGGTCGACCGGGACTATGCCCTGGTCGTGGTCCCGGCCCGGCCCGGCAGCGACCTCTGGACCCGGATCCCGATGGACGGTCTGATCGTGGTCGACCCGGTGGCCGACGACCCGGTCGTCGCCGAGGCGGTACGGCGGGGGCTGGCGCTGGTGACGGACGGCCGGCCGCTCGACCCCGGGCACGCCCGGATCCCTTATGTACACAGCGATATGACGGCGGGTATGCCGCTGGTGCTGGACCATCTGCACGCGTGCGGGGCCCGCCGCACCGGGCTGCTGACCGGCCCCGAGCTGGATTCGTACACCCTCGACAGCGAACGGGCCTACACCCGCTGGTGCACGGCGCGCGGACTGCCCGCGCGGATCGAGCGGGTGCGCGACGGCGAGCCCGCGCGCGGCGCGGCGCGCCGGCTGCTGGCCGCCGGGGACCGGCCCGACGCCGTCCATGCCCTCAACGAGACGTACGGCGAAGCGCTGCTGGCCGCCGCGGAGGACCTGGGCATCGGCATTCCGGACGGGCTCCAGGTGACCGCGATGGGCGATGCCGAACCGGGCACCCGTCCGGCGCTGACCCTGCTGACCCTGGCGCCCCGGCGGATCGGCGCGCTCTGCGCGGGGATGCTGATCGACCTGCTGAACGGCCTTGCGCCCGAGCCGGTTTCGGTGCCGTGCGCGCTGGTGCCGGGGGATTCGACGCGCGGCTGAGACGGGCGGCCGAGACGGGCGGCCGGGACACGCGGCCGCCGGGGGCTTCCGGGCGGGAGGGTGCACCCCTGGCGGGGTGCACCCTCCCATGACCCGACCCCTTCTCCCGCTTCTGTCGTTGCCCTTCCGCGGACTCCCTCCCTTTCGCTGTCGGTCGCGCCGGTCGTGCCGGTGGCGCGGAGTTCAGGCGCGGCCCAGATAGCCGTAGCCGGCGTCCTCGATCGTCCGCTCGACGAGCTTGTCGTCGGGTACGGCGGCGGTATCGAGGGTGAGCAGGCCCGTGGAGAGCTCGACCTGCACCGTGTTGACGGTGTCCAGCTCGCGCAGAGCCTTGCTGACGATCGCCTTGCAGTGGCCGCTGTGGACTCCGCCGACGCGGTAGGTAGTGCTGTAGGACGCCATGACGACCCTCCCCTTCTCATACCCCCTTGGGGTATCCATCTCCGATGGCTCTTTTATACCCCCCAGGGGTATCAACTGCAAGCGGTCACGGACGGGGTGAGCGATCCGCACCGACCCGCCCGGCGGCACCCGGCGATGCGCGGCCGCCCGGTCCGGGGACGGTCCATGGCCGATGGCCGCCCCCGGACCGGGCGGCCGCTTCCCGCTCGTAAATCCCGGCGAATCACTGCATACGGCAATATCCCGGCGGGCCCGTGCCGATGACGGGGACACTCCCGGCACCCCTGGCACCCGCGCCCGGGACATCAGGGCTCACCAGCGTCACGGGCACCCCCGCCTCATCGCCCGCCACAGGACCGGAGGGCGGCAGGGGCGAATACCGGGGCGCGAGCCGTCTTTCGCATTTCTGTCCACCGAACTCACGGCCTATTGGGCCGCCGTGACCCGTGTACCGGCCATCGGGCCGCCGGGGAGCGGCCGGCAGCGCCGCCCTGCCGCACCGGGCCGGGCGCCCGCACCCCACCCCCCGGCTCCGTACCCGGGGGCGGTGCCGGTGCACGGCAATTCCCCCGGGTTTCCGGGGGTATTCGTCCCATCGGCCTTTCCCCGCGCCCGCCGATTGCCGGTATGGGACGGCATTCCCCGGCCCGGTGAAAAGCGCCGCCCCGGTGCGGACGCGGCCCCGGAACGTCCCGTCAAAAGAGCGTCAGGGCGGCGGCAAGGGAGCGTCAGAGAAACGTGTTCCGCCTTGCTCCGCCGGACCGGCGCGGCTTCCATGGTCGTCGTGAACAACGCGTGGCTCCTTCCCGGCCGGCCGCCTCGTACGGCGCTCCGGTCCGTGCCGCGCCGCCCGGCGCCGTCCGCCGGTCCCGCACCGTACGCGGCCTGACCGCGCGGGCGGACCGGACCCGGCCGCCGGGCCACCCTCCGGGGGCGCCGCGAGTCCCGTTCCGGCGCCCCCGGCCGGGACTCGGGCCGTCCGCACCGGGCCCGTCTCCCCAACCCCCTTCCCCTTCTCCTTCCTTGGATGGACCATGTCCGGCTCCGACCTCTCCTCCCTGACCGTCCTGGTGACCGGCGCGACCTCCGGCATCGGCCGGGAAACCGCCCGGCAGCTCGTCGAGCGCGGGGCCACCGTGCTGCTGCACGGCCGTACCGCCGAGGAGACCCGGGCGGCCGCCGACGCCCTGATCGCCACCACCGGCACCGACGGGACGAAGCTGCACACCTACCCTGCCGACTTCACCGCGCTGGCGGAGGTGTCGGCGATGGCGTCCCGGATCCTGTCGGCCCATCCGAAGATCGACGTGCTGGTCAACAACGCCGCTCTCGCGGCGCCGGAACGGCACACCCTGACCGGGGACGGCAACGAGATCGCGTTCCAGGTCAACTTTCTCGCGCACTATCTGCTGACCGGTCTGCTGACCCCGGCGCTGCTCGCCGCGGACCGGGGCCGGGTGGTGAACGTGTCGTCGTCGCTGCACCGGACGGCGTCCATCCAGTGGAGCGACCCGCAGCGGGCCCGCCGCTACTCCCGGCTCGCCGCCTATGCCCAGTCCCAGCTCGCCCTCACGGTCTTCGCCGCCGACCCCCGGATCACCGCCGTCTCGGTCCACCCCGGTATCTGCGACACACCGCTGCTGCCGCTGTACGCGCACCGCGGCGCTTCGGCCGCCGAGGGGGCCGCGCATGTGGTCCGGCTCTGCGAGCCCGGGACGGCGGTCGTCAACGGCGCCTACTACGACCGGGACCGCCGGACGGAGCCCGCGCCGGGCGCCACCGAGGAGCGCACGGTCAAGCGGCTGGCGAAGCTCGCGGACCAGCTGGTGCACACGGGCTGAAGCGCCGCGGCCGGCGCTCGGCCCGGGCCGCGCACCGGCCGTCCGGGCAGGCGTATCCGTGCGCCGCCGCGGAAGCGCCGGGGCGGCGGGGCGCGCACAGGGACACGGGGGACGGCGATGCCACCGGCCGGACCTCGGGGACGTGGGGCCCGCGGTCCCGCCGGGCGTCAGCGCGGGTGTCCGGTGCCCGGCCGTTCGGCCACGCCCAGCCGGGCGGCCCACTCCAGCCCGTTGGGCACCCTCGACTCGCGCGGCAGCGGGCCCGGTTCGGAGGCCGAGTCGATCAGCTCCTCCAGGACGTCCGCGTTCACCGTGCCCGCCGCGACCCGGGCGACGAACCGTTCGGCCGCGACCGGATCGCGGTAGCCGGCGTCCGCGAAGCTGTCGGCGAGGGAGCGGTCGTCGAAGATGCCCGCGTAACCGTCGCAGGAGGCGGCGAGCCCGTCGTCGTCGACATACTCCGGATAGGGGGCGCGCTGCCAGCGGTCCTCGTCCCACCAGTACAGATAGCCCAGTTCATAGCCGTCGTTCAGTTCGCGGAGCTTCTGGTGCGGCAGCCAGTCCGGCGCGTCGGCCAGCAGGTCGACGGGCTTGTCGCCGGCATAGGTGGTATCGCTGCAGTCGACGTCCTGCCCGTAGAAGACGGCCTTTCCGCCCGGCAGCAGTGCCAGGGTCCAGCCGCCGTTGGAATGCGCGCAGGACAGTTCCCGGTCACCGAGCCGGAATACGGGTCTGGTGGTTCTGGTGACAGCGATCAGTACAAGCACGACGGCGCGTTGCCACATGCGCTCGGGCCTGCCCAGCAGTGCCGGAATCCGAGGCTCGTCGGTCATCTCTGTTCCTGTTGTCGGCCATGGGTTTCGCCGCCCGAACATCCGGCGTTACCGAACCATACGACCGGACGGAGCACCGGCGCCAATGGTCGGCCGGGAGCGCGTCGCGGCCGGGTCGGCCGGGCTTCCCGGGGCGGAGCCGGCCGCGCGGGAACGGAAGACCCGAGCGGCACCTCCGCGTCGAATTCCGCCTGCGGAAAGGGATTTCCACGCGGGAATGCGAACGGGAGAACTGTTGTGGATCGGCATGTGACGCACCATGGGGGATTGTTCTTCGGAGAATGGCGGACGGGGATTCGGAGGGACGGGTCATCCGGTACCGGACGGAGCGCCGCGGGCTCCGCCCGGCCGGGCGGACCGGATGCGCCGTGCTCCTCGGGCTCGGGGGACGCGTCGCGTTCCTCGGGTCGGCCTCCTCGGGCTCATGGGGGCGAACGTAACTCCCGCCCCTGCTCCGATGTTCGCATTTGCTTACCGTTTACTCACCCGGTCGTCCGCGATCCGGCCGGAATGCATCCCACAAGGACCGGTCCGCCGTGCGTCGGACCGGCCGCGGCGCCCCGCGGCTTCACCGGGGTACGTACGGCAGCCGGGCCCGGTTCAACGGCGGCGGCCGGTCCCGGGCGGGTTTCCGGGGGCGTGGAGTGGACGGTGGGGGCGCGGGCCGGATCCGGAGCGCCCGTGGTCCGGCGCGGGGGCCCGGGCCGTAGGGTGAGGACGGTGTTCACCTCATCCGGACCCACAGTGCGCGAACTGGCCGTTCAGGCGCTCTCCTCAGTGGAGCGCGGCTACGACCTGCTGGCCCCCAAGTTCGACGGGACCCCGTTCCGTACGCCCGACCGCCTCCTCGATCCGTTCGTCGCCGCCGTCCGGCCGCTGGGACCGTTCCGTACCGGTCTGGACGTCTGCACGGGTACGGGCGCGGGCGTAGGGGTGCTGCGGCGGCTGTGCGAGGAGCGGGTCGTCGGCGTGGACTTCAGCACGGGCATGCTGGAGCGGGCCCGGGCCGCCCACGGCCCGGACCGCGCCCCGGCAGGCCCGCCCGGTCCGGGACCGGATCCGGCCGCCGAACCCGCCCCCGCCCGGCCCGCCGTGGACTGGGTGCGCGCCGATGCCCGGAGACTGCCGTTCACCGCGGGCTTCGATCTGGCGGTGAGCTTCGGCGCGTTCGGACACTTCCTGCCCGGGGAGCGCCCGGCGCTCTTCGCCGGGGTGTGCCGGGCCCTGCGGCCCGGTGGCGTCTTCGCCTTCCCGCTGCCCGCGCCGCCGCCGGTGGGTTCGCTGCCCTACTGGACACTCTGGGGCTTCGACGCCGCGATGCGGGTGCGGAATCTGGTGTGGCGGCCGCCGTTCGTCATGTACTACCGCACCTTCCCGCTCGGGCCGGTGCGGGCCGATCTGGAGCGGGCCGGGTTCGCCGTCGAGCTGCGGCCCGTGGAGCCGCTGGGGCGGCGGCCGGACGGCAGCCCGAACTGCCGGCTGGTGGTGGCGCGCCGCAGGGGCTGAACCGCGGGCCCGGCCGGGTCCAGGTACGGCTCCGGCTCCAGGTCCAGGTCCGCGCCTACGGCCGGTACGGGCCGGTGCGATCGGTCCGGGCCGGTGCGATCGGTGGGTCGGCGCCCCGGACGCCCGCTCGGTTCCGCGCCGGTCTCGCGTCCGTCCCTCGCCGGTCCCACGGCGAGGGGTGCCCGGCGGCCCCTGCGCGCGGCTACTGTGCGCAGATGTCGTACCGACTCGATGCCGTCGTAGGTGACTTCGACCGTCTGCGCAGCTGGGCCGAGGGAACGCCCGGGGCGGTGGTCGCCCCGCTCCGGCAGCGTCTAGGACTGCTGCCGCTGTCCGACCCGCTCCGCGGCGACCTGCCGCGGATCCTCCCCGACCTGTCACGGAGTGGGCCGGTGGCCCATGTGCAGGCGGACTTCTGGGGCGGCGACGGGGATCAGACCGCCGCCGTGTGGCGGGCCGGGGCGCCGGAGTGGGGGCCGGTGCACACCTCGGATTTCAGCGGTCCCCGGGAGGACTGGCCCGTCAACGCGGCGCTCGCCCGGCTCGGCGCGTCACCGGCCGGCCCCGGCGCGCCGGAGTACCGCGATCTCTTCGCGGAAGTGGGCCTCGGCCGGGGGCGGCACGAGGAGGACTGGCGCCGGGCCGCTCTGCACGCCTGCGACGCGGCCGACTGGGACGAGTGGGCGGCGGGCGAGCGGGCCGAGCGGGAGGCCCTGGAGCGCGCCGCGGCCGAACGGGCCGCCGACGAGCGGCTGCGCGGGATCCCGCTTCCGCTCGACGGCAGGGATGTCATCGCCCTGCTCGGCATCCCCCGGGGCCGGACGGTGGGGGCGGCCATCCGCCATCTACGGCAGCTCCACGCCGACCACGGCCCCCGGTCGCGCGAAGAGACCGAAGCGGCGCTGCGCGCCTGGGCGGCGGAGCGGGGTCTGCCCGCCGCGGAGCCGGGGGACGCCGGGTAGCCGCGCGTCCGCGGCCCGGCTCCCCGGGCGCCTCCGGTGGTCGTCGCGGCGGCCTCCCGTATCAGGCCGGGTCCGCAAGGGTCAGGCCACCGAACCGACCCGCCCGAGCGGTGGCATCTCGTGGTGGATGGGGGTGTCCGCGCCGGTCAGGGGTGCTCCGCTGCCGCCGTGCCGGCGGGCCACGATCTCCGCCGCTATCGACAGCGCCGTCTCCTCCGGGGTGCGCGCCCCGAGGTCCAGCCCGATGGGGCTGTGCAGCGCGGCGAGCTGCGGCTCCGTCACCCCGGCGGCGCGGAGCCGTCGTTCGCGGTCGAGATGGGTGCGCCGGGAGCCCATCGCGCCGACATAGGCGACGGGCAGCCGCAGGGCGTGTACCAGCAGGGGTACGTCGAATCTGGCGTCGTGGGTGAGGACGCAGAGCACGGTCCTGCTGTCGGTCGCGGTGGACCGGAGATAGCGGTGCGGCCAGTCGACGACGACCTCGTCGGCCTCGGGGAAGCGTTCGGGCGTGGCGAAGACCGGCCGGGCGTCGCAGACGGTGACATGGTGGCCGAGGAACTTGCCGAGGCGCACCAGGGCGGCGGCGAAGTCGACGGCACCGAAGACGATCATGCGCGGGGGCAGGGCGCCGGACTCGACGAGCAGGGTGAGCGGGGTGCCGCAGCGGCCGCCGGACGTACCGGTGGTGACGGTTCCGGTGCGGCCCGCCGCCAGCAGGCCCCGGGCCTCGGCGGCCGCCGTGCGGTCCAGCTCCGTACCGCCGCCGAGGCTGCCGCGGACGGTGCCTTCGGGAGTGACGAGCAGGGCGCGGCCGAGGAGTCCGGCCGGTCCGGCGGCGATCCGTACCAGGGCGGTGGGCGCGGCCCGGGCGGCGCGGGCGACGGCCGCGGCCTCCGGTCCGCCCGGCACCACCCGGACGACCAGGACCTCCAACTCCCCGCCGCAGGTGAGTCCGGCGGCGAAGGCGTCGTCGTCGCTGTGGCCGAAGCGCTCCCGCACGGGGTGTCCGTCCCGCAGGACCTGGCGGCAGAGTTCGTAGACGGCGGCCTCGACGCAGCCCCCGGAGACCGAGCCGACGGCAGTGCCCTCGCCGTCGACGGCGAGGGCGGCGCCGGGCTGCCGGGGGGCGCTCCCGGTGACGGAGACGACGGTCGCGACGGCATAGGTCCGGCCCTGCTCGGACCAGCGGTGGAGCTGTTCGGCGATCTCCAGCACGGTGTGCGCTCCTCTCCTCGGCCGCCGGGGGGTGGGGTGCCGGGCCCGGTATCCCGGTACGGGACGCGGGCCCGGTGGTTCCGGTGGTTCCGGTGGTTCCGGTAAGGGATGCGGGCCCAGTGGTTCCGGTACGGGACGGGGGTGGGGGGAGAGCGGGGTGCCGGGTCCCGCGGGCACCGTCCCGTACCGGAACCGGTCAGGGGCCCTGCCGCGCCGCGGCGCCGGGGGGTTCGGGGGATGTTCCGGTGAGGTGTTCCGGGCGGACGGGGGTGCGGTTCAGCTCCAGTCCGGTCGCGGCGCGGATCGCCGCCAGCACCGCCGGGGTGGACGACAGGGTCGGTGCCTCGCCGACGCCGCGCAGCCCGTACGGCGCATGGTCGTCGGCGAGTTCGAGGACATCGACGGGCATGGTGGGGGTGTCGAGGATGGTGGGGATCAGATAGTCGGTGAAGGAGGGGTTGCGGACCAGGGCGGTGACGGGGTCGACGAGGATCTCCTCCATGACCGCCATGCCCAGCCCCTGGGTGGAGCCGCCGTGTATCTGGCCGACGACGGCGAGCGGGTTGAGGGCCTTGCCGACGTCCTGGGCGCAGGCGAGTTCGACGACCTTCACCAGTCCGAGTTCGGTGTCGACCTCGACGACGGCCCGGTGGGCGGCGAAGGAGTACTGGACATGCCCGTCGCCCTGGCCCGTGACGGGGTCGAAGGGCTGCGTGGGCCGGTGCCGCCACTCCAGTTCGGCCTCGACCGTCTCGTCCCCGAGGACGTCGGCGAGTTCGGCGAGCACCTCTCCCCCGTCGGTGACGACCCTGCCGTCCTCCAGCCGCAGTCCGGCGTACGCCCAGGCCGGGTGGTGGCTGCCCAGCCGGCGGCGGCCCAGGTCGAGGACCTGTTCCCGGACGGCCTCGCAGGCGGCTCTGACGGCACCGCCGGTGACATAGGTCTGGCGGGAGGCGGAGGTGGAGCCCGCCGAGCCGACGCGGGTGTCGGCGGGCTGGACGGTGACCCGGGCGACGCCGAGTTCGGTGCGGGCGATCTGGGCGTGGACGGTGACCCCGCCCTGGCCGACCTCGGCCATCGCGGTGTGCACGGTGGCCACCGGCACCCCGGCCGCGGCGGCCAGCCGGACCCGGGCGGTGGAGTAGTCGTCGAAGCCCTCCGAGAAGCCGACGTTCTTGATGCCGACGGCATAGCCGACGCCCCGGACGACACCCTCGCCGTGGGTGGTGTTGGAGAGCCCGCCGGGCAGGGCCCGCACATCGGGGGTGCCGCCCGCGGTCTCCCACTGGCGCTCCGGCGGCAGCGGCCGGGCCCGGACCCGGCGCAGCAGTTCGGCGACGGGTGCCGGGGAGTCGACGAGCTGTCCGGTGGGCATGGTGGAGCCCTGTGACATGGCGTTGCGCCGCCGGAGTTCGACGGGGTCGAGGCCGAGGGCGGCGGCGAGTTTGTCCATCTGCGCCTCGTAGGCGAAGCACGCCTGGACGGCGCCGAAGCCGCGCATGGCCCCGCAGGGCGGGTTGTTGGTGTAGAGGGCGAGGACCTCGATGTCGACGTCGTCGACGTCGTACGGGCCGATGCCGAGCGACGCCGCGTTGCCGACTACCGCCGGGGACGAGGAGGCGTAGGCGCCGCCGTCGAGGACGATCCGGCAGCGGACATGGGTGAGTTTTCCGTCGCGGGTGGCGCCGTGTTCGTAGTGGAGCCGGGCGGGGTGGCGGTGGACGTGTCCGAAGAAGGACTCGAAGCGGTTGTAGACCATTTTGACCGGCCGGCCGGTCCGCAGGGCCAGCAGACAGGCGTGGATCTGCATCGACAGGTCCTCGCGGCCGCCGAAGGCGCCGCCGACGCCGGAGAGCGTCATCCGCACCTTCTTCTCGGGCAGGCCGAGGACGGGCGCGATCTGGGCACGGTCGGAGTGCAGCCACTGGGTGGCGACATAGAGGTCGACACCGCCGTCGTCGGCGGGGACGGCCAGCCCCGATTCGGGCCCCAGGAAGGCCTGGTCCTGCATCCCGAAGACATAGTCGCCGGTGACGACGGTGTGGGCGCGGCGGGCGGCGGCCGCGGCGTCGCCGCGGACGACGGGCTGCCGGTGGACGATATTGGGGTGCGGGACCCGGTGGCTGTGGTGGTCGGTGCGGCCCTCGTGGACGAGGGGGGCGCCGGGCGCGGTGGCGGACGCCTCGTCGGTGACGACGGGCAGGGCGGCGTAGTCGACGCGGATCTTCGCGGCGGCCCGGCGGGCGGTCTCGGGATGGTCGGCGGCGACCAGGGCGACGGGTTCGCCGTGGTGGCGGACCTTACCGTGGGCGAGGACGGGGGTGTCCTTGATTTCCAGTCCGTAGTGCTTCACCGCGGCGGGGAGGTCCTCGTAGGTGAGGACGGCGTACACCCCGGGCACCGCCAGGGCTTCGGAGATGTCGAGGGAGCGGATCCCGGCGTGGGCGACGGTGGAGCGGAGGGTGTGGCCCCAGAGCATGTCCTCGTGCCACAGGTCGGAGGAGTAGGCGAATTCGCCGGTGACCTTGAGGATGCCGTCGGGGCGGAGGGCGGACTCGCCGATGCCGCCCCGGGCGCGGGTGCCCCGGGTGGTGCCGCCGGGGCTGCCGGTGGTGGTTCCGGTGGTGGTCATCGTCCGGATCCTTCCCGGGGGGCACGGGGGGTACGGGGAGTACGGGCGGCGGCCAGCCGGACGGCGTCGAGGATCTTCTCGTAGCCGGTGCAGCGGCAGAGGTTGCCGGAGAGGGCCTCGCGGATATCGGCGTCGGAGGGGTCGGGGGTGTGTTCCAGGAGTTCGTCGGCGGCGACCAGGAGGCCGGGGGTGCAGAAGCCGCACTGGACGGCCCCCGCTTCGACGAAGGCCCGCTGGACGGGGGCGAGGTCCGGGCCGCCGTCCGGCGGGCCGTCGGGATCCGGCTGCCCGCAGGCCCCGGCGCGGCGGCGGGCGTGGTCCGCGAGGCCCTCGACGGTGACGACGTCCCGCCCTTCGGCCTGTCCGGCCGCCACCAGGCAGGAGCAGACCGGCACTCCGTCGAGGCGGACCGTGCAGGATCCGCATTCGCCCTGTTCGCAGGCGTTCTTGGAGCCGGGGAGCCCGAGCCGCTCCCGCAGGACGTAGAGCAGGCTCTCGCCCTCCCAGACGTCGTCGGCCTCGGCCCGGCGTCCGTTGACGGTGAACACGACCCGCATCAGGCTGCTCCTTCGCTTCCGCCGGCGGCGCGCCGGGCTCCCCCGGTCGCCCGGTACTCCTCCCAGGCCCGGATCAGGGTGCGGCGGGCGAGGACGCCCACGGCGTGCCGCCGGTAGGCGGCGGTGCCCCGGACGTCGTCGATGGGGCTGCACGCCCCCGCGGCCAGCACGGCGAACTCCTTGGCCACCGAGGGCGCGACGGCCCGGCCGTTCTCCCAGCAGCCGCCCTCGTCCAGCGCGGCGGCCAGGAACTCCTCGGCGGTCTTCGCCCGGACGGGGGTGGGGGCGGCGGAGCCGATGCCGGTGCGGACGGTCCGGGTAGCGGGGTGGAGGGCCAGCCCGAAGGCGCAGACCGCGATCACCATGGCATTGCGGGTGCCGACCTTGGCGAACTGCTGGGGTCCGCCGGCCCGGTCGATATGGACGGCGCGGATCAGTTCGTCGGGCGCGAGGGCGTTGCGTTTGACACCGGTGTAGAAGGCGTCGACGGGGATGCGGCGGCTGCCGCGCACCGAGGCCACCTCGACCTCGGCGCCCGCGGCGAGCAGGGCGGGATGGGCGTCGCCCGCCGGGGAGGCGGTGCCGAGGTTGCCGCCGACGCCGCCGCGGTTGCGGATCTGGGGGGAGGCGACGGTGTGGGAGGCCAGTGCGAGGCCGGGCAGCTCGGCCCGCAGATGCCGGATGATCCGGGCGTACGGGACGGAGGCCCCGAGGCGTACCGTCGTCTCGCCGGTCTCCCACTCGGCCAGTTCACCGATGCGGTTGAGGTCCATGAGGTGGGTGGGCCTGCGACGGTCGAAGTTGATCTCGACCATGATGTCGGTACCGCCCGCGACGGGCACCGCGGACGGGTAAGCGGCCTTGGCGGCGAGGGCCTCGTCCCAGGTGGCGGGCCGGAGGAACTCCATACGCCGGTTCCCTTCTCCGCCGTCGCCGCCGTCCGGCGGCGCGGTGTCGCTGTCGTCGTACGTACGGTGACCGGTCGGCGCGGCCGTGCCCGCGCCCCGGTCGGCGGGCGGCCCGCGGAGGCCGCCGTGTCCTCAGTACACCGAGCGGGGCACCGTCCGGTGCAGTCACCGAACCCCTGAAGGAGTTGGCTGGTCCGCCGGTACTTCTTGTAGATTCAGACGAAAGACAGGACGGTACGCCGTCGGCGCCGCGCACAGCGGCCGCCGGGGCGGCGGAGTACGACGAACGGATCGGCGGCTACGGAATGCGGCTGCGCGCACTGCTGGAGAACGACGGGCTGGGCCTGCGGCTGCTCGGCGGGGACGGTGAACTGGACCGCGCGGTGCGCGGGGTCATGACCACGGATCTGCGGGACCCGAGCCGCTATCTCTCGGGAGGAGAGCTGGTGCTCACCGGGCTGGCCTGGCGGCACGCCCCGGAGGACTCGGAGCCGTTCGTCCGGATCCTGGCGCAGGCGCAGGTGGCGGGGCTGGCGGCCGGTGAGGCCGAGCTGGGCCGGGTGCCGGACGATCTGGTGGAGGCGTGTGCCCGGCACCGGCTGCCGCTGTTCGCGGTCCACGAGTCGGTCGCCTTCGCCACCATCACCGAGTACGTGGTGCGCCAGGTCTCGGGCGAGCGGGCGGGCGATCTGGCGGCGGTGGTGGACCGGCACCGGCGGATGATGACTTCCGGCGCGGCGGGCGGCGGACCGGAGGTCGTCCTCGGGCTCCTCGGTTCCGATCTGGACCTGAGGGCGTGGCTGCTCTCCCCCACCGGGCGGCGGATCGCGGGGCCGGGCATCGGCACGGCGGCCGGAGGCAGCGGCACGGACGCGGGCCGGGACACGGGCGCGGGCACGAATGCCGGTACGGGCCCGGGGGCCGGCACCGGCACGGATACCGGTACGGGCCCGGGGACCGGCGCGGACGCGCTGCCCCCGGCCGTGGCCACCGCCCTCGCCGCCGAGCATCTCGCGGCCGGCCGGGCCGGGCGCCGGGCGCCCCACCGGGTGACCGTGGAGGGGACCGCGTACTCCCTCTTCCCGATCGGTGCCGGGGGCGGGGCGGCGGAGCGGGCCGCGGGGTCCGGGGACGTCCGGGAAACCGTGCTCTCCGACTGGCTGCTCGCCGTCGAGGCGGACGCGGCCGACTGGCCGGCCGCCCGGCTCGACCTCCTCCAGGGCGTCACCCAGCTCATCGCGGTCGAGCGGGACCGGCGTGACGCGGCCCGTACGGTCCGGCGCCGGCTGGCCCAGGAGGTACTGGAGCTGGTCCAGGCGGGTGCGGCGCCCGCCGAGATCGCCGCCCGGCTGCGGGTGGCCGCACCGGTACTGCTGCCGGGCCTGGACACCGCGCCGCACTGGCAGACCGTGGTGGCGAGCGTCGACTGGGGGCCGGACGCCGGTTTCGACACCGGCCCGGTGGCCCAGGCCCTGCTGGAGGAGATCCTGGTCGATCCGGCGGCCCAGGGCGCCGAACCGGCCGACCGGATCGCCGTCGCCCACACGGGCGGCGAGGCCATCGCCCTCGTACCGCTGTCGGCTCTGCCGCCCACCGGGGACACACCCGCCACCGAGGAGTCCCTGCACGCGGAGGCCCTGCTGGCGGCCGTACGGGAACCGCTGTCCGCCGGGCTGGGCGAGGACGGGCGGCTGACCATCGGCGTCAGCGCCGCGGTCTCCTCGGCGGAGGGCCTGCGCGGCGCCCTGGAGGAGGCCCGGCACGCCCGCCGGGTCGCCGCGGCCCGTCCCGGCCGGGTCTGCGCGGCCGGGCACCACGAACTCGCCTCGCACGTACTGCTGCTGCCGTTCGTCCCGGACGACGTCCGCCGCGCCTTCACCGCACGGCTGCTCGACCCGCTGCGCGCGTACGACCGGCGGCACCGGGCCGAGCTGATCCCGACCCTGGAGGCGTTCCTCGACTGCGACGGGTCGTGGACCCGGTGCGCGGCCCAGCTCCATCTGCATGTCAACACGCTGCGCTACCGGGTGGGCCGGATCGAACAGCTCACCGGCCGGGACCTGGCCCGGCTGGAGGACAAGCTGGACTTCTTCCTGGCGCTGCGGATGAGCTGAGCGGTGGTGGTCCGCCCGGGGCCGTTCCGCCGGAGCCAGCGGGACGGCCGGGGTGACCGGACGACCGGGACGACCGGGACGACCGGGGTGACGGGACCGCCGGAAAGACGGGACCGCCGGGGTGACGGAAATGGCTGGGGTGGCTGATTCCGGAGCATCCGGAAGGGGCGGCTGCGGCAGACCCCGGCCACCGCGCCCATCTGGAACGATCACCTCGCGGCCGGTCCGGACCGGGCCCGTCCCGGGGGTTGACTTGACCACTCCTTGGCCGGAAATTGACAGTAAGGCAAGGCTCACCATATTTATAGGGACGTCCGTTTCCCGTGCATCCCCCCGCACGGGCTTCATCCCGTGCGACGGCCCGGCTTCCGCCCGTCCGGTCATCACGGTCCTCCAGGAGGCAACCATGCGCCGTCCGCTCGCCCGCCGGGCCACCGTCCTCGGCATATCCGCCGCGCTTCTCGTCCCGGTCCTGGCCGCCTGCGGCTCCGACGACAAGAGCGACAAGAGCAACAAGAAGGACGGCGCCAAGGCGCAGGCCGCGGACGAACTGGTCATCTACTCCGGCCGCAACGAGAAGCTGATCTCCCCGCTGATCGAGAAGCTGGAGAAGGCCACCGGCACCAAGGTCGAGGTCCGCTACGGCGACAGCGCCGAACTCTCCGCGCAGATCCTGGAGGAGGGCAAGAAGACCAAGGCCGGTCTCTTCTTCTCGCAGGACGCGGGCGCCCTCGGCGCGCTCTCCAACGCCGGGCTGCTGGCGACGCTCCCGGAGAAGTCGCTCAACAAGGTCGACGCGGCCTTCCGCAGCGGCGCGGACGACTGGGTCGGCGTCTCCGGCCGCTCCCGGGTGATCGCATACAACCCCGACAAGGCCGCCAAGGCCCCGGACAGCGTCAAGGACCTGACCAAGCCGGAGTGGAAGGGCAAGGTCGGCTACGCGCCCACCAACGCCTCCTTCCAGGCGTTCGTCACCGGGATGCGCGTCCTGGAGGGCGACGCGGCCACCGAGAAGTGGCTGAAGGACTTCAAGGCGAACGGCGCCAAGGCGTACGACAAGAACGGCGCGATCCTCGACGCCGTCGACAAGGGCGAGGTCGCCCTCGGCCTGATCAACCACTACTACTGGTACGAGAAGGCCGCCGAGGTCGGCGCCGACAAGCTCAAGGCCAAGATCCACTTCCTGCCCGGCGGCGACGCGGGCGCCCTGGTCAATGTCGCGGGCGTCGGTGTCCTGAAGGACGGCGGCCAGAGCGCGGCGGCCGAGAAGGCGGTCGACTTCCTGCTCTCCGACGAGGGCCAGCAGTACTTCGCCGGTGAGACCAAGGAGTACCCGCTGGTCGCCGGAGTCGCCTCGCCGGTCGCCGGACTGCCGCCGCTGTCGTCCCTGAAGGCCCCCAAGATCGACCTGGGCAAGCTGGACTCCCTCCAGAAGACGCTGGAGATGATCCGCGCCGCCGGCATGGTCTGAGACCTGCCGTCACCCCGAGGCCGCTGAGTCCGGCGGGCCCGCCGACGCCGCCGAGGCGTCCGGGTCCCGCCGGACTCCCCCGTCACCGGAGACGAGAACACCACCGCCTTGAGCACCGACACCACCCGGTCCGTGCGCACCCCGGCTGCCGCGCCCCGCGCGGCGGCCGGTCGGCGTATGCCCCCGCTGGTCCTGCTGCTGCCCGCCACGGCGGCCGCGCTGATCGCGCTGCTGCCGCTGGGCTATCTCGGCGTGCGCGCCCTGGAGCGCGGCCGGGGCTTCGCCTGGGACATCGTCACCGAGGAGCGGACCCTCGAACTCCTCGGCCGCAGCCTCTGGCTCACCGCGATCGTCGTCACCTGTTCCCTGGTGCTCGGCATCTCGCTGGCCTGGCTGACCGTCCGCACCACACTGCCCGGCCGCCGTGCCTGGGCGGTTCTGGCCACCCTGCCGCTGGCGGTGCCCAGTTATGTCGCCGCCTTCACCTGGATCTCGGCGTTCCCGTCGCTGGAAGGGCTGCCCGGCGCGGCGATCACTCTCACGTTCGCCTGCTTCCCCTATGTCTTCCTGCCGGTCGCCGCGGTCCTGCGCGGGATCGACCCGGCGCAGGAGGAGGCCGCCCGCTCCCTCGGCAGCGGCGCGTTCCGCACCTTCGTCCGGATCACCCTGCCGCAGCTGCGGCCCGCCGCCGCGGGCGGTTCGATCCTCGTCGCGCTGTATGTGCTCTCCGACTTCGGCTCGGTCTCCATCACCCGCTACGACACCTTCACCCGCGCCATCCACGCCTCCTACCAGGCCAGCTTCGACCGCACCCCGGCCGCGGTGCTGGGCTGTGTCCTGGTGGTGATGACGGTGCTGCTGGTGCTGGCGGAGAACCGGACCCGGGGCCGGGCCGGGCACGCCCGCACCGGCCGGGGCAGTGCCCGGCCGCCCGTGCCACTGCGTCTGGGCCGCTGGACGGCGCCCGCGCTGGGCTGGTGCGCCGCCGTCGCCGCCGCGGCCGTCGCCTTCCCCCTGGCGACCCTCGGCTACTGGCTGACCATCGGCAACTCCGGCTTCGACGGGGAGAAGCTGCTGGACGCCACCGTCGCGACGGTCACCGTGGCGGCCGTCGGAGCCGCGGTCACCACCCTGCTCGCCCTGCCGGTCGGAGTGCTCTCCGCCCGCTACCGGGGCCGGCTCGCCGGACTGCTGGAACAGTCGGTGTACGCGGGCCACGCGGTGCCGGGCATCACCGTCGGACTGGCCCTGGTGTTCTTCGCCGTACGGTACGCCTACCCGGTCTACCAGGAGCTGCCGCTGCTGATCACCGCCTATGTGGTGCTCTTCCTGCCGGTGGCGGTGGCCTCCGCGCGGGCCGCCGTGCTCCAGGCGCCCCCGGTCCTGGAGGACGTCGCGCGCTCCCTCGGGCGGCGGCCGTTCCAGGTGCTGCGGGAGATCACCGTCCCGCTCGCCGCGCCCGGTATCGGCGCCGGCGCCGCCCTCACCTTCGTCGTCATCATGAAGGAACTCCCCGCGACCCTGCTGCTGCGGCCCACCGGTACCGACACGCTCGCCACCCGGCTGTGGACCGAGACCGGCGCGGGCGCGTTCGCCGGTGCCGCGCCGTACGCGGCGGCCATCGTGCTGATCGCGGCCGTCCCCTCCTATCTGCTCGGAAGGCGCTCATGACCTCCGTGACCGATCCGGCCGCCCCCCGTGACCCGGGCCCGGCCGGACTGAGCGTCCGTGCCGTGACCAGTTCGTACGGGCGCGGCGACCGCGTACTCGACGGCCTCGACCTCACCGTCGGCGCCGGGGAGCTGGCCGCCGTCCTCGGCCCCTCCGGCTGCGGCAAGACCACCCTGCTGCGGATCATCGCCGGTTTCATCGCGCCCGACGCGGGCGAGGTCGCCCTGGGCGACCGGGTGATCAGCGGGCCCGGTGTCCGGGTACCGCCGGAGCGGCGCGGCGTCGGCATCGTCGCCCAGGAGGGCGCCCTCTTCCCGCATCTCAGCGTCGCCCGCAACGTCGCCTTCGGGCTGACCGGGACCGGCCGCGCCGAACGCCGGGCCCGTACGGCCGAGATGCTCGGCCTCGTCGGCCTCGCCGAGTACGGCGACCGGATGCCCCATGAACTCTCCGGCGGCCAGCAGCAGCGGGTCGCCCTCGCCCGGGCGCTGGCCCCCCGGCCCGCGCTGGTCCTCCTCGACGAACCGTTCAACGCCCTCGACAGCGCCCTGCGCGCGGGGCTGCGCTCCGATATCCGGAGCGCGCTGCGGACCGCGGGCGCGACGGCCGTCCTGGTCACCCACGACCAGGAGGAGGCGCTGTCCTGCGCGGACCGGGTCGCGGTGATCCGCGAGGGCCGGGTCGCCCAGTGCGGTACGCCGCACGAGCTGTACTCGGCCCCCGCCGACCCCTGGGTGGCCTCCTTCGTCGGCGAGGCCGTGGTGCTGCCCGCACGGGCCGCCGGCGGACGGGCCGGTACCGCCCTGGGCACGGTCGCGGTCGCGGCGGACGCCGACGGCCCGGGAACGGTCGTCCTCCGCCCCGAGCAGCTCCGGCTGGCGCCCGTACCGGCGGATCCCGCGGCCACCGGGCCGGGGGTACGCGGTCTGGTCACCGAGGTCCGCTACCACGGCCACGACGCGCTGATCCTCCTCGACGTCCCGGACACCGGCCGGGTGACGGTCCGCGCCACCGGCGCCCCGGGGTTCGCCCCCGGCGACGAGGCGGCGGTGACGGCGTCCGGCGAGGCCGTGTTCCACCCGGCGTAGCACCACCGGCCGGGCACGGCGCGTCCGGCCGCCGCGGGCACGGCACCCGCGGCGGGATCGCGGCGGCCCGGCCGACGGCCCGTGTCACGGGTCCGGACCCCGCACCCTCGCCCGGGCCGTACGGCCGGGGAGTCACCGCGGACGCGGGGCCACGGCGGGCGCGGCGGGCGGGGACCGCCCGGCCCCGGGGCACGGCCGCCGCACCCGGCGCCGGGTGTCCCCTATACCACCCCCTCCGGAGGCGTCCGGAGGCCGGAAGGGGGTCCTCCGATGGCCCGTCGCCCGGGGGCGGCACCCTCGCCGCCGGGTAACCCGAGCCGCCTTGCTGACAGTTGTTCGCGGAGATCCACTCCCGTACGCCAACTCCCCCTCCACCACCGGCCCGAGAAGCGTCCTCGCTGCTGACGGGCCTTTCGGCCGTCTTCGGCGGTCCCTGTCGGCCAATATCACGGATCATCACACGGCCCGGCGCCGAAAGTTTGTGAATTGATTCACTCAACCCCTTGGCCCGGCGGGCGGATCCATGCTGAGATTCCCCATACTCAACAGCTCGACGGGGTGCTCGGGGAGGGCGTAGTGGCGCATACCGCCATGTCTGGTTTCGGGACGACAGCCGGTGACGATCCACTCCAGACCGCGGTATGGCGGCTGCGCTCACGCGGCTGCTGGACGGACGCGGCCGCCCTGCTCGCGCCGCACGCCGCGGACCCCGCCGCCGCGCTGGAGCGGGTCGGGCTGCTCGTCGAGCGGTGCATGTACACCGGCGAGGGCTGGGCCGAGGCGGAGGACGCCCTGCGGACCGCCGAGGCGGGGGCCGTGAGCGACGAGGAGCGCGGGGGCGCCGCCTGCGAACGCGGCAGACTCGCCTACGCCGCCACCGTGCTCGGGGTGCGCGACCGGGCCGACGAGGCCCGGACCGCGCTCGGCCGGGCCGCCGCCCTGCTGTCCCCCGACTCCCCGAGCCGTCCGCTGCTCGACTTCCGGCGGGGACTGCTCGCCGAGCACATCGCCGACTCCCCCCAGGCCGCGCGGGCCGCCTACCGGCGGGCACACGAGGGCGCGGCCGCCAACGGGGACAAGCTGCTGCTCTCCTTCACCTTTCACCACCAGGCCCGGCTCGCCCTGTGGGAGGGCGAGACCGCGGAGGCCCGCCACGGCTTCTCGGAGGCGCTGCGCCTCCGGGAGGAACTGGGCTATCTGATCGGGGCCGCGCCGGCGCTGGCGGCGCTCGCCGACTGCGAGCCCCAGCCCGAGGCGGACAAACTGCGGGCCGAGGCCGGGCGGCTGTTCCGGCTGCTGGGCGGGGTGCCGATCTGGCTGGCGGGCCGGCTCCCCGTCCCGCCGCCGCGGCCGGTCCCGGCACCGAACGCCCCGGTGGCCTGAGCTCCCTCCCCGGTCCCGGCGGGCCCGGGCATGCGCGCACGGGGCCGCTCCCGGCGGGACCGGGCGGGCATGCGCATGTGCCGCCGAATCGGGCGAGGTGTACGCGTGAACCACCGGAACCGGGCAGGGTACGCGCGTGTGCCGCCGGATAGGGCGGGGTGTACGAGTGAACCACCGGGACCGGGCGGGACGTACGCGTGTGCTGCCGGATCGCGGCGAGGCGCAGGCGTGAACCACCGGGCACGGCGAGCCTGCACGGCTCGGCTCCCGGCGAGCTCCGCAGGGGGTGGCCCGAATTCGCGGCAGGGTGGCCGCGACGGCCTCAACCGCCGGGCGTGCGGCCGAAGTGACCTTCGATCAGGACCCGGGCCGTCGCCGCGTCGCCGGACTCCAGGGCGTCGAGCAGCCGGAGATGCTGGCCCGCGTCGGCGGCGAGGGAGACCCCGTCTGGGGGCCACTGGGAGCGCCGGTGCAGATCGTCGGCGACGGCCACCAGCTGTTCGTTGCCGGCGAGAGCCAGCACCGCGCGGTGGAAGACCCGGTCCGCCTCCGCGTAACGGCCGCGGTCCCCGGTGGCCGCGGCGGCCGCCGCGGCCTCGGCGGCGGGCCGGAGCCCGCCCCACTCCGCGGCCGGGAGGATACGGGCCAGCTCCAGGACGACGGGAGTCTCCACCAGGGCCCGCACCTCGGCGAGTTCGGCGCGCTCCCGGGGGCTGCGGACGGCGATCCGGAAGCCCCGGTTGGGCACCACCTCCACCGCGCCCTCGGCGGCCAGTTGCTGCATCGCCTCCCGGACCGGTGTCGCGGAGACGCCGAAGCGGAGCCCGAGCGCCGGGGCCGAGTAGACCTCCCCGGGAGCCAGGTCGCCGTCCAGGAGGGCGGTGCGCAGCGCCTGGAGGATCTGGCCGCGGACGGAGTGGCGGCGGATCTCGCGGTGACCGGCCGGAGGGCCTGCGGGTACGTCCGGTCCGGGCCCGGCCGTCCGCGATACGGGCCCCGGGGGCGGGGCACCCGGGCCGTCGGACGCGGCGGTGCCCCGACCGGCGCCCGCAGCGGAAGGGCCGCCCGCCGTCGAAGGCCCGGCCGCGGCCGAAGGGGCACCCGGCGCGGCGGCGCCGCCCGGCGGCCGGAGCCGTACGGCCCCGGCCTGCCTCGGCACCCACGGCCCGGCGGGCGGCGCGGACGGGGACTCCGGACGCGGCGGCGACGGCCGGGAGGGGTCCGGTCCGGCGGGCTCGGCTCCGGGGCGCGACGCGGCCGCACCCCGTGTCGGGGCCTGCTCCACTCGGGTCCTCCTCCGGCCTGCCGGGACCCGGTTGACGTTCTCCGGGTGTGTCCTGGATGCACCATAGGCGTACCGGGCGCCAGGTCAAACACCCGGCGCAAGCGCCCCCGCGCATATGCCGTGGCGTGAACCCCCCGCCTCAAACGGCACCCCTTGAACAGGGACAAGGTCAGGTAAGGTTAGCCTTACCTGAAGTCGATCGTGGATTCGGCGGCCCGTATGACCCTGCCCGTGCTGTTGCCCGCCCCCGCCTCGCCCGTCGCGGACGCGTACGCCCGGCTGGCGGAGGCCTACCCCGGCATGTCCCTCCGGGAGCTGGCTCCCGGAGAGCCCGTGCCCGAGGGCGACGGCTGGTTCCCGGCGACCGCGCTGGCCGAAGGCGGGGACGCCCTCGACGCCTTTCTCGCCTGGGACGTGGACCAGGTGCGCCGGGACTACGGCGAGGAGGCCCGGCCGGACGTCATCGCCACCTTCGGGCTGCACCGCTATCTCTGGCCCACCCTGCTGCTGATCACGGTCCCCTGGTTTCTGCGCCGCCGGGTGCCCCTTCTCACGCCCGCCCAGGTGTCCTTCCGCCGGTCGCCCACCCGGGTCGCCTACCGAGTCACCGATTTCGTCTGCCTGCCGGGGGATCCCGCGGCCCGGCTGCCCGGCGCCCGGGTGGCCCGGGACGGCGCGGCCCTGCGCGACGAGGTCCGGGCCGCGGTCGCCGCGCACGCGGAACCCCTGCTGGACGGCTTCGGGCCGCGGATGCGGCGCGGCCGGCGGGCCCTGTGGGGCATGGTGACCGACGAGATCGTGGAGGGGCTCTGGTACGTCGGGCAGGCGCTCGGCGAGGGCCGGCGGGCCATGACGGAGCTTCAGGAACTGCTGCCGGGCACGGTGAAGCCGTATGTCGGCACCCCCGGCTTCCGGCTGCTCTCCGGCCCGGCGGGCGAACAACTGCCCACCCGGGACCGGGCGAGCTGCTGCCTGTTCTATACACTGCGCCCGGACGACACCTGTGTCACCTGCCCGCGGACCTGCGATTCCGACCGGGTCGCCCAGTTGCTCGCGGACGCCTGACCCACCGGCGTACAGGGGCCTCGGGGCGTGGTGCCGCCCCCGCGGGAAAGGCCCGGCGGGACGGAGTGGAAGACGGGCCGGGACCGTCGGACGGAGCCGTTTCACGGAGCCGGATCCGATGTCACGCTCCGGATGTCACTCCCCCCTTCCGGGTGATATAAATCGTACGCAACTCTCGCTGCCTGGACGGCAGTTCGAGGAAAACGCACCTATCCGTATGCCGTATGGCCCCATTGGCGTTCTCTTGCCACGAAACCCCCTGGGATCGCCCGGACTTCGGTCACTATGGCGGCCGAACGCCCTACCGCGATGCAGATGTAAAGGGACGCCAACAACATGAGAGACATATCGCTATCCTGGCTGCTTCCCGGCGGCGTGATGCTCGTGGGAGTCCTGGTCGCGATCTTCGTGCTCCAGCGCGGCAAGAAGAGCGCCGCAGCGAAGACGGAGCAGGAGGATTCCTGGGAGCGCAGTGAGGAGCGCCGCAGGCGCAAGGAAGCCATGTACGCCACGGCTTCCTATGTACTCCTCTTCTGCTGTGCCGCGGTTGCCGCCGCCCTCTCCTTCCACGGTCTGGTCGGCTTCGGCCGGCAGAACCTGAACCTCTCCGGCGGCTGGGAGTACCTCGTACCCTTCGGCCTCGACGGCGCGGCGATGTTCTGCTCGGTCCTCGCCGTCCGCGAGGCCAGCCACGGTGACGCCGCCCTCGGCTCCCGCCTTCTGGTGTGGACGTTCGCGGGTGCGGCCGCCTGGTTCAACTGGGTGCACGCCCCCCGTGGTGTCGACCACGCGGGCGCGCCGCACTTCTTCGCCGGTATGTCGCTCTCGGCCGCGGTGCTGTTCGACCGCGCGCTGAAGCAGACCCGCCGGGCCGCGCTCCGCGAGCAGGGCCTGGTGCCCCGCCCGCTGCCGCAGATCCGGGTCGTCCGGTGGCTGCGGGCCCCCCGTGAGACCTTCAACGCCTGGTCGCTGATGCTCCTGGAGGGTGTGCGGACGCTGGACGAGGCGGTCGAGGAGGTCCGTGAGGAGCAGGCGGCGAAGAAGGCCAACCGGATGCGCAGCCGGGACCAGGCCAAGCTGGAGCGCGCCCGGATAAAGGCGCTCAACCGGCAGCACCGGGCCTGGGGCCGCGGCCGGGTCATGCCCGACCCCGAGCTTCCGGCGCTGACCTCCAGCCCGGCGGGCGGGGCGGGTTCCAGCAACTCGGGCAGTTCGGCGGGGGCGCTGACGGAGAGTTCGGCCACCGTCGCGGAGCCTGCCATAGAAACCGGACGGCTGCCGCTTCGATCCGCGCGCTCCCTCGAAGCCGGGACCTCGGCGTCACCCGACGCTAAGGTCGTGGACCTGACGGCGGAGGACGACACGATGACCCTGCCGAGGCTGGATTCCCTGGAGCGGAAGCTGAAGGACCTGGAGCAGCAGTTCGGCTGACGCACGACGGGCGCCGCGGTCGCGGCGTACCGGCGGAAGCCGGATGGACGGCGTTGGGGGGCGGCCCGGTGAACGGTTGCCGCGCTCGACGTCGAAGGAGAGCCCGTCGACTGCCTTGACGACGCCGTCCTCGGTTCCGCCGGGCCCGGAGGACGACGGGTCCCTCGACACCAAGGAGTGCAGCGACATCGGCC
>NZ_JBSFNQ010000023.1:0-91845 GCF_053981115.1 Streptomyces sp. NPDC003691
GCACAGGGAGCCGTTGGCCTGCCAGTCGAGCGTCGCCGGTCCCCGGTAGCTGCCCATCGCACCAGTATCCTCACCGGGCCGTTGCCGCGCCCGCCTGTTTCCGGGGAGCGGCCGCATCCCCGCACCCGGCAAAGCCGCTACACCGACATGGTGTGGATGAACCCGAGGGAGGTCAGTCCTTCGGCTCGGCACAGTGCATCGGACGGCCCCCCGACCTCGGTTTGCAGAAGTTGATAGGCGGCGCCGTGGGACTGCCCCCAGTGCATCGCCGCCCGCCACAGGGCGCGGCCCAGCCCCCGGCCTCGGTAGTCGGGTAGAACGGCGAAGTACTGGGGCATGAGTTGGGGGCACCCGATCGCGTCGGGTCGCACTTCCATGGGCCCGATGGCACCCACGATGCGGTCCTCGACGGCGGCGCTGAGGACCGGGCCGCACAGACCGGCACGCATCTGCCCGTGCAGAAAGGCCAGGCCGTCCGCGGCCATGGCCACGGCAAACGCGCCGAACGTCTCCTGCACGGCGGCAGGCCAGTCAGTGACCGGGC
This sequence comes from Streptomyces sp. NPDC003691, assembly GCF_053981115.1. Taxonomy (NCBI): domain Bacteria; kingdom Bacillati; phylum Actinomycetota; class Actinomycetes; order Kitasatosporales; family Streptomycetaceae; genus Streptomyces; species Streptomyces sp. NPDC003691. The sequence goes on from NZ_JBSFNQ010000023.1 coordinate 545, forward strand.
GGACCGGGCCGCCGGGGTCGGGGCAGGCGCGGGCTGCGAAGTCGTGGAGCTGGATCCGGTTGCCACGCGGGAAGCCGTTTTCGGGGCCGAGCGGGCGCACGACTCGCGCTTGGACCGCACCGTGCACGACGGCGAGCTTCGCCGACAGTTCGGCCGCTTCGTCCACGACGCCGTCATGGTGCCCATAGGCAAAAACCTTGACGGTGCCGCGTCCACGCCGGTTCAGGGTGGGGACGAGCGTCCGATCGGCCCGGTGGACCACTTCGCCACGAAGGACCATCTCGTCCTTCTCACTAGTCCAGCGCCTGTCCTTGTCGTAGTGAAGGAAGGAGCGGGCGGCCACGGCCGCACGCAGGGTGTCCTCGAAGAGATCCGCAGTGAGGACGTGCGGGTGGACGGGCCCCAGAGTCGGCACGACGGGTGCGGTCAGCACAGGCCGGAGCCAGTCCCAGCGGAAGAACATGAGCGGCACCCTAGCGGTCGGTACGGCAGGGCTCGGGCCCCGGCAGGATCACGCCGGGGCCCAAGCGAAACGAAAAGCCGGTCACCTCGGCTAGTGGGGGTTGTCGTCACCGGCGTCGCAGGAGCATTCCGCGCTTTCCACGATGTCGTCCAGGTCCAGGACAGCAGTCACGGAGAGGACGGCAACAGGCGGCGCCGGACGACGGGCAGCAGCCGGTGGACCGGGCAGAAGATCCACCGATACGGGCGAGGTCATGATGCGTTCTCCTTGTCGCCGTGTTGGCAGTAGCTGTGCAGAGGCGCCTTGGCCTCCTGGTAGTGCTTGGCCAGGGGGCGGCAGACCCGGCAGGTGCCGGACAGGGCGCAGCCCTCGCACCCACCGGTGCGAAGCATGAGGCGATCGGCGATGGCACCGAGCCGGGTCAGGCCTTCGATGCCTTCGGCCATGAGGTCGATCCTGTCGTCCCGGCCCACCTTGCAGATCGACACCTTGGCGTGCGGGTCGGCGTGGAAGAAGGTGTGTCCCGCGTTGCAGCCGGCGAACGGCTTGCGTTGCCTCAGATGAGCGGCGGACTGGGCAAGAAGCGGCTCACCGCCGCCATAGATTGTGGGCGTCATGTTCGTGTAGGCGTGGTTCTCGACGTTCCACGCATTGGCGAGAGCAGCCATCTCGTCCGCCTCGGAGGCGTTGTCCTCTGTCACCACAACGTTGATGCGCAACGGCAGGCCCGCTTCGCGCGCGGCGTCCAAGCCCCGCCTGAATGCCTTCCACGCCCCGCGACGCCGGGTGAGCGCGTCGAAGGCCTCCTCACTCGCCCCGTACATGCTGACGACCAGCCGGTAGGGCGGGCAGTCTCGGAAGAGTCCGAGAAGGTCCGGCCGCCAGAGCAGCGAGCCGTTGGTGGAGACGGTGAGCATCATCCCGGCCCGCCAGGCGTACCGATAGGCATCCGGGAAGTGGGGGTCCATCGTGGGCTCCCCGCCCGTGATCTGAAGCCAGAGGACACCCGCATCACGCATGATGTCCAGCAGCCGCACTTTGTCCTCCCAGCCGAGGCCGGAGAACGGGCGCTCAGCGAGATAGCAGTGCTTGCAGCCGAAGTTGCAGCCGAGGTTGATCTCCCAGGAGGCACGGCAATAGCCGTACAGGGACGGCTCTCGCACCAGCACCGCGCCCTGCGCAGGCCGACCGTTCAGGTCCAGACTCCACATATCTGCGGCGGTACGCACCGCCCAGGCCGGCAACTCCTGACCGTCGGTCACGGCCTGTCGCAGGTCCTTGTAGCGTTCGACGGGGATACGGGCTCCGGCCCTCGCTCCGGGCCTGAGCAGCAGGTGCCCGTCGAGGAACGGCGACGCAATCAGTGTGTGGGCCATCAGTGGCCGCCCTTCGAGATTCTGGAACGTGGCGATTGCACCTCTGCGTCCTCTCTCGGTCGGTTACCGATCCGCGGGGGAAGCAACGATTCGCAGACGCGCCGTGGTGGGGTCATTACGGTCCGCTGTGGGGAGGGGCCGCATCTCCGGGCGGCTGTGACCAGTCAACGCCGTCGGCCATGCCCCGAACAGGGCATTCCACTAGGCATGTTCCAGGCACGAGGAAGGCAGATCGGGACTAGGCTGTCGGCGCCCAACCCGACCAGAGGACGGCGGGAGCATGGCGAACGAGGCTCTTCGCAACCACAGACGGACACGCCGATGGACTCAGGCACAAACCGCGGAGCGTGTGTGCGCCCAGGTTCGGGCCGACACCGGACGTGACCCGGAACTCGATGCGAACTGGATCTCCCGTCTTGAACGAGGGACCATCACATGGCCTTCCGGCGGCTACAGGGCGGCCCTGTGTGCAGTGTTCCAGGTAGCCGACGAGACGGAGCTGGGCCTGTACCCGAAGGCGTCTGCAGGACAGGGGGCGAAGACGCCTCAGACGGCCCCCGCAGACGGTGGCTGGTGCCTCGCCGTCGATACGGAGCTCTCCACCAGGCTTACCCGATACGCAGCGGAGACCAATGTCAACTCACTTGTCCTGGAACAATTCGATGCCGATGTTCAGCGGCTCGCCAGGGACTTCATCTGCACGCCTCTGCCGCTCCTGATCCCGGAAATCCGGGCCGCCAGGACTGCGGTGTTCCGATTATTGGAAGGCCGACAGCACCCCGGTCAGACTCGTCATCTGTACGTGATCGCAGGCTGGCTGTGCGGGCTTGCGGCGCATGTGTCCCTCGACCTCGGTGACCGGTCCGCCGCAGCCACCCATGTTCGCACCGTGGTGCAGTGCGCGAAGATCGCCGAACACTCGACGCTGCGCTCCTGGGCACGGTCGTACCAGTCACTCGCCTCCTACTGGGCCGGGGACTACCGGAGGGCGGGAGAGTTCGCCCGGGCCGGGCAGAACGAAGGCCGGGGCCCCGGCCCAGGAACAATCAAGACACGGCTGCTGAGCCTGGAAGCACGTGCGCGTGCAGCGGAGGGAGACCGCCGCGGGGCGCTCCGGTGCCTCGCTCTGGCCCATGAAGAACGGATGGCTGCGGAACCCGATGAGCTGCCCGGGGTCTTCTCGTTTCCGGAGGCCAAGCAGTGGGCTTATGCGGGGACTACCCTGCTGGCCGTCGGTTGTGCCGAGCAGGTCCGGCAAGCCGTGGCGGCTTCCCATCGTGCTGTGGAGCTGTACCGGACCGGGCCGGAGGCAGAGCGCTCTCCCGGTGATCTGCAAGCCGCTCACCTCGACCTGGCCACTGCTTGTCTTGCAAGCGGAGAAGTAGACGGGGCCGACGCGAAACTCTCGGAGGTCTTCGCCGCCGAGAGGTTCACGGCCAGCATCACCATCCGGCTTCGCCATCTGAGCGCTCTCCTCGCTAGCGAGCCGTACCGTGAATCGCAAGCGGCAATCGAACTGCGCGCCCGCATTCACGAAGTGACCCGTCGGCCCGCATTGCCCAGCAACCCCATGGAGCCGCGATGACCTACGAGCCCACACCCGATCGCATGATCACCAACCGCAGCCTTCTCGCCACCAAGGCGTACGGCACGGCCCGGCACCTGGCCGCCCGACAATCGCTCTACCAGTGGCAGACCCCTCGTCACGATCTCCCCGGCATCGTCGTGAACGAGTTGGCCGGGGTACGCGGTGCGGTTGCCGACATCGGTTGTGGGAACGGGAAGTTCGTCGCCCGGGTACGGAAAGACCGGCCTGATCTGACCGTCCTCCCCATGGACATCTCCCCCGGCATCCTCGGCGTCATACCGGGAGCCGTCGTCGCGGATATCCACCAGTTGCCCATCTCGGACGGAGCACTCGGTGCGGTCCTTGCCCTGCACATGCTCTACCACGCCGAGCACCGTACCCAAGCCGTGCGCGAACTGGGCCGGGTCCTTGAACCCGATGGCATCGCGATCGTCTCGACCAACAGCAGGATCGACAAGCGGGAACTGCAAGACCTCTGGCGCCGCGCCGCAGGTGATGTGTTGGGCATCGGCGAAGGGCCGACCCGTGTGCAGCTCTCCGCCCGCTTCACCCTGGAGGAGGCCCCCAGGGTCCTCGGTGCGGTGTTCGAGGATGTGCGGACGATCCCCCTACCCGGGGTGATCGAGGTGACGGACGCCGAACCGGTCATCGCCCACTTGGCCTCGTACGAAGCCTGGGCGGACCGGACCGGCGTACCGTTCGAGGCGACCATTGAGCGCGCCCGGGAGCGGGTCGCGGAGTCCATTAGCGTTACGGGCGCGTTCCGTGTCACCTGCCTGGGCGGCATGCTCATCTGCCGACGGCCCCATCTGTAGGTCGGCAACCCGGTGCGGACGTCATCGCCGACGACACCCCCGGGACGAAGATCAGACAGGCCGGACGGCGCGGAGACGCCTCCGCAACACCCTCCTGAAGGATCCCCGGGGAAACGGCCTACACCCGCAGCGAGTCCCCGAGGGGCGGCAGGTCATCGTAGAGGCGCAGTTCGGCGGAGTCGTCCAGATAGGGCAGGAAGTCCGTCTGCGGCAGCACCCAGCCCTCCCGGGCGAAGATCTCCGTGCCCGCCTCCCGCAGCGACCGGTCCGCCCCGGCCCGGGCCACCCAGGTCCGCGGGTCGGGGCCCAGCAGCTCCCGCAGCGGCGCGGAGGCCGCGAGCAGGTCCGCCAGGATTTCGGCCTGGTCGCCGCCGCCGGGGCGGGGAGTGCCGTCCGGGCCCGCCAGGACGCCGTGGGCGCTGAAGTAGATGTACGCGCCGGACAGCCGCTCTCCCGAGGGCATCGTCATCGGGAACTCGTCGCCCGGCAGGATCGCCCGCCGGTAGTCCGGGAACTCCGTGTCGTCCACCGCCTTGAGCTGGGTCGCGTCCAGCCAGGTGACAACGAGGACCGTCTCCGCCTCCGGAGCGATATAGGGCGTGCCCGCCACATACCCGGCCGGGCTGATGTGCCCCGAGCATCCGACGCCGATGCCCCGCACCCGTACCGGCACCATCGGCACCGCCGCCGGGATGCCGAGCCGGGTCAGCTTGTGGCTCACCTGCCCCGGGGAGGCGTTGGAGCCCACCGAGATGACGGGATGCCTGCGGCCGGCCGGTGCCTGGCCCAGTTCGCTGAGGAGATCGTCCAGGCTCTGCCCCGCGGCCTGCTCCAGCACGGGCCACTCGCCGAGCCTGCGGGGGCGGACGTCGAGCGGGAGCAGTTCCTTCCCGGTGAGCAGCGACGGCTCGGTGGTGGGCCGGCCCGGATAGGTCAGCGGCTCCTTCGCCGGTACTCCGTCCAGGCCCAGCGCTGCGAGGCTTCGGTCCGTCACGAGAGACGCCCTCCACGGTGTGGTGCTTCACGGTGTGTTGTACGAGCACGGGCGGAACTCACATTCCAGGTCTACCCGCGCCGAGCGTACGGGACGCGCCGCCCCGCCCGGATTGGCGGGAACCCGGACCGGGCATCACGTACTCCACGTATCAACACAGCGGATTCACGGGGGAGTTGAATCGCTATGTGGTCACGGCCGGGGTGGCGCAGACCCCATCCCAGATATCGGACATCGGTTCGCTGGTGGATCGCCGGACACTCCGTCCACGCCCTGATGCTGATGGCCCTCGGCGGGCTGATGGTCCTCGCCGTCGCCATCGCCTCGATATGGACCCTCACCGACAAGTCCCCGAAGAGCGTGCGGGAGCGCTTCGGCGACGGCGAGGCGCTGCTGAACCTCTCCCTGGAGGCGCTGCGGGCCTCCGTGGGCACCGACAACCTCAATCCCGGCAAGGACAGTGCGATGCAGCAGTGGCTCGCCACCATCGCCTCCCTGACCGGCGCGCTGGTACCCGCCGTACTGCTCGGCATCGTCCTGATCAAACTGTTCTCGCTGCGGCCCTTCGTCTGGCGGCGGCGGGCCAGCATCTCGCACGCCTGGGCCGCGGACTTCCCCGGCTACGCCCGCCTCCACGCCACCAGCGACCACGCCATCATCGCCGTCCGCTTCTACAACCGCTTCGACAACCTCTCCGTCGTCGACCTCCGCGCCCGGGCCCATCTGCGCTTCCTGGAACCGTCCCCGAACGACGGCAGCCTCGTCATCTACAAGAAGTGGCTCAAGGTCCTCGACGAGAAGGGCGAGCCCGCCGACGAGCGCTCCTGGCTCGCGGTGGAGCGCGGCGCGCCCTTCACCGTGTGGATTCCGGTGGAGGCGCCGGTCCCGCGGTTACCCGTCCACGAGATCCAGGGCAAGGACCTGTCGGCGTCGCACGGCGCGAAGCTCCTGGTCCGACTGACCGCCCGGACCATCGGCATGGGTACCGAGGTCGTCGACGAGCGCTGGTTCGACCTGGAGGCGGACGATTTCGAGATCGGCCGGTTCGTCCCCGTGGAGGCGAACCTCATGAAGGACGTCTGGGTCTGGCGCGGCTGGCGCGGCTTCGACGGCCTGCTGCCCGACGAGGGCAGTCCCCCCGCACCGGAGCCCGGGGAACCGGACCCGGCCCCGGACGCGGACGCGGCTCCGGCTCCGGCGGTACCGCCCGCCCGCGGGTCCGGCGTTCCGGAGGAGCCGCCGGGCGCCTCCGCACCCTAGTGCCGTGACCAACGACGTACACCGGCGCGGCGCTTGCGGGCCGCCTCGGGTGCGCTACTCGAAGTAGTCGTGACGTCCTGGGGCTTCGGCGCGAAGCCGGCTGCGGGTGCGCATCAGAATCCGGCCCAGCATGTTCTTGCCGCTCCCGGTCCTGCCCCGGCCCCAGTAGTGGTCGGTGCCGGTGTCCTCGACGATCTCCTCGTCGCCGGTGGACAGCAGAATGCCGCGGATATCCGCATGCGCCCGGAACTTGGCTGCCACGGCACGGCGCATCACATCGTCCTTCACCCGCTCCCAGTCCCGTCGCAGCGGCCTGGAAGGGTCACGGCCCAACTCGGCGGCACGCAGCGGCGTACGAGCCCGGCGGACGAGATCGGCATGGCGGGTGCCGATGAACTTCTGGGCCTGGAAGTAGTGCTCCGAGGTCGGCCACACCTGACCATCGAGTTCCAGGCTGTGCGCGGAGAAGTTGGAGAAGCAGCCGTACGGCACTTCGTCCGCGCCGTAGAAATAGATCGTCATCCCAACCTCGTCGCACTTGCCGGAACCCGCACGCTCCCAGGCACCGGGCAGCACCCGCAACCGGTTTCGCCCGCCCCTGCGGCCCTCACCTTCGTCCCCCGCTTCGGGCACCGGCACCGCCGACCGGCGGACGTTGCCGGTCACGGCACCAGGGCTCCGGGTCAGGTCCGCTTGCGGCTCGCGATCACATCGGAGAGATGCTGTACGTTGGCGGGGTCCGCGTCCCGGGCAAGGGCGACGCAGTGGTCCATGACGGCCGGCCGGTAGCGCACGGGCAACGTCTGTCCCTTGGCGAGCCGGGTCAGCTCGGTGATCGTGAGGTCTTCGTCCGCGATCCCGCGGAACGAGGTGCCCCCCGCGGTCTCCACGTCGAGCATCAGGACCACGCGCGGATTGCTGTTGACCTCCCGCCAGTCGACGAGAACACCGAGCGCAAGCGCCCCCGTGCGCAGTTCCGCATTGCGCTTCCGTGCGTCACCGCTCAGGAGCGGGTTCGGGGCGACGCCCGGGAATCCGGGCCCGACACCGAGCGCTTCCCGGCTGAGGTCGGGCCTGAGCCGCGCCATCAGGTCGTTCAGATCGTCGCGCTTCTTCTTCCTCGAACCGAACATCCCGCCCCCTCCGTCACGCCGGTGCCGGGAGTCCCGGCCCGGCGCCTCGCCCTCACCGCGAGTGTACGTAGCGGCCGCCGGGTGCCGGCGCCTCGGACGTGTGCTCGTCCGGAGTCGGGCCGGGTGGCGCCAGCGGAGCACACTGCGGGCAGGCGTACCGTACGGCCCGCTCCACCCAGCGCACCGGCACCGGGGCGTAGGTGATCCGGCCGCAGCGCAGACAGTTCGCCGTCAGCGGGCAGGGTACGGGCCCGGTGAGCGCCGCCGTCATCACGGACGGCCCCTCGGCGGTACGGAGAGTTCGGCCCAGACGTACTTCCCGGGCCCCACCCTGCTCTCCACCCCCCACCGGTCGGCCAGCTCCGCCACCAGCCACAGCCCCCGCCCGCCGCCCGCGTCGGGCCCGGGGCGGGCCGGGGCCGGGCTGCCGTCACCGGTGTCGTGCACCTCGATCCGCAGCCCGCCGGTGGTCGTGCGGACGCACCGCGTCTCGATCTGACGACCGGGCGCACCACCGTGCCGAACCGCGTTGGTGACCAGCTCGGAGAGCACCACGGCCGCGGAGTACTCGATCTCGGAGAGCCCCCACCCCGCGAGCGCCTTGCGCAGCCCTAGCCGTGCCCTGCCGACGCTCCGGGGGTGCCGACTCCACCGGGCGACCCAAGTACCGCCGTCACAGGGACTGTTCATGCCGCGCCGCTCCTCTGAGTACCCGCGCAAAAGCGGAGGATTCTCTACCAACTAACCGGAATCATCTGATCCTTAGTCGGATCAGGTGAATTACACTGCGCTTGATGGTTCCAGCATGGGGGTGCGGCGTTAGCTTCAACAGGTCGGAAGCAGTGACACCAAGGGGGTGTCACGAGGGGAGACGGCCATGCGGCGACGCAACGACAACTCCGGAGCGGCAGCCACATCAGCGGCACTCTTCGGGGAGTTGCTGAGACACCACCGCGAGCGGGCGAACCTCTCGCAGGAGCAGCTCGCGGCCCGGATCCCGTGCGACCGGTCACTGGTGACGAGGGTGGAGGCGGGGACGCGTGTACCCCAGCTGCCCTTTGTGAGCCGCTGTGATGCGATTCTGGGGACGGATGGACTCCTGGCACGGCTATGGCTGAAGATCAACTGGTACCCGAACGTCGATCATCCAGACTGGTTCCGGCGACGGGCGGACATGGAAGCCCGGGCCCTGACGCTGCACGAGTTCCAGGCACTGGTCATGCCAGGCCTTCTCCAGTCCGACGAATACGCCCACGCGCTGTTCTCGCGCGTTCTCAGCGCAGACGAAGCCCGTGAAAGGGCTGCTGCCCGGCTCAGCCGACAGCAGCGCTTCGTCCATCCCGATGGCCCCCTGCTCATCGTGATTCTCGACGAGAGCGCCCTGCGGAACGTCATCGGCGATGCGTCGGTCATGCGCAATCAGTGCGCACATCTGCTGGCCCTCGCTCAGCAACCGAACATCTGGGTCCAGGTCGCACCCGCGAATCTGTCGTTGATCCGCCCGAACACTTCCATGTCACTGATCACCCTGCCCAATGATCAGCAGTGGGTGTACTCCGAGTCCTTGGACCGAGGTCACTTCAGCGACGATCCGGCGGTCTACGCCCGGCACCTCCGCACCTATGATGTGCTCAGGGCGGGCGCCCTGTCCGCCCAGGAATCTGCTGCTCTGATCAGCGACTTCATGGAAGGGTACGCCCGCAATGAATCACCAGCTCAACGCGGCAGCCTGGATCAAGAGCAGCTACAGCGGCGACAACGGCGGCAACTGCGTCGAGGTGGCCCACGCATCCGGGGACACCAGCGCCGCCGTCGCCGTACGTGACAGCAAGAACCCCACCGGCCCTCAACTCCACCTCACCTCCCGCGCCTTCGCCGGGCTCCTCGACTACGCAAGAGGCGCCTCACTCTGAGCCGCGGGGTGTCTGCGACCGCGAGCTGTGGCCCAGTTCGCGGCCCAGGCCGAAGTAGTGGCGGAAGTTGTAGACCAGCGGGCTCCAGGCCCCGGGTTCGACGTACTGGGTGCCGGGCACAGTGATGCCCGGGGCCGCGTGGACCCGCAGGACCTGGGCCTCGACGATCAGGAACTCCCGCTCGCCGTCGTACCGCACCACCGCCGCCGTGGCCTCCATCTGGAGGGGGCACTCCGCGACGCGCGGTGGGGCGATCAGCTCCGAAGGGACGGGGGTAAGGCCGGCGGCGGTGAACTTGTCAGGCTCGTGGGTGACCCGGCCGCGCGAGTCGCCGGGGAAGGACGGGCGGCCGGTCAGCCCGCCCAGCCGCTCCACCTGAGGCCACAGCTCGGGGCCCGGGAAACTGATGGCCAGGTCGCGGCGTCCGGCGAGGAGGTTCTCGCCGGTGCGGCCGTCGGGGCCGAGGCCGAGGACCAGGGTCTGGCCCAGCGCCCAGGCGGAGGAGATGGGCGCGAGATTGTCGGTGCCGTCCTCGTTCCGGGTGGTGAGCAGGGCTACGGGGGTGCCGAAGTAGAGGATGCTGGGCGTGATGGTGCGGGTGGCGGCAGCCGCCGGGGCCTGCGCTGTTGCGGTTGTTTCCATGGCCCGAACCGTAGGAGGGCGACGTTTCGGCGGGTGCCGAAGCGTCCAGGCAGGAGAATCGGTGGATGGACCCCCGAGAATCCGGCCGCGACCTGGCCGCCGTCGCCTCCCTGCTCGCCGACCCGACCCGGGCCGCGATCTGTCTGGCGCTGCTCGACGGGCGGTCCTGGAGCGCCGGGGAGCTGGCCCGGTACACGGGTGTGGCGCCGTCGACCGCCACCGGGCATCTGCATCTGCTCGTCGCCTCCGGGCTGCTGGCGGAGCAGCGCCAGGGGCGGCACCGGTACGTGGCCCTGGCGGACCCGGCCGTCGCGGAGCTGGTGGAGTCGCTGGCCGCGTTCGCCCCGCCGTCTCCCCCGGTCGCCCCGCGTTCGCTCCGGGCCGCCCGGGCAACCAAGGCGCTTGCCCGGGGCCGTACCTGCTACGACCATCTGGCGGGCGAACTCGGCATCGGCATCACCGACGCACTGACCGGCCGGGGCCTGCTCGACGACCGCGGCGGACTGGCGCTGACCCCCGACGGCCGGGCGTTCCTCACGGATCTGGGCATCGTCCTCCCGGTGACCCGTAGACCCGCCGTGCGGTCCTGCCTGGACCTCACCGAGCGCCGCCCGCACCTCGCGGGCGCGGTGGGAGCCGCCCTGTGCAGCCATGCCTTCGACGAGGGGTGGATCACGCGTATCGACTCGACCCGGGCGGTCGCCGTCACCGAGGCCGGTGCCCGGGAGTTCCGTCGGCACTTCGGGCTCGACATGACGGACGCCCGCACGGCCGCCTGACAGGGACGGCCGGGCGGGCGCTCGGTGGGGTTACGTCAGGCCGAGGGAGTCGGCCCGCATCATCATCGGGCAGGCAGTGAGACCCGGCCGTCACCGCCACCCGCAAGAACGCTGTCCGGTGGCAGCCGTCCGACCGCTTCCGGCGCCGACACACTCGGAACGGTTGAATTCGACACGACCGACAGAGCACGGAAGGAAATATCGGGCCATTTGGCCGGCCATCCAAGCCATTCACACCCAGGTGCCGCCCCCGCCTTCCTCTGCCTGAAGTTCCGCTTCCGCGAACAACCGCAGGCCAGTTCTCGAACGCATCTTGAAGCGGAATTTCCCGTAGCGGCGATCAAACACCCCCCGCGCCCCGCAGGCGTGATATTCGTTGCCTCGAAAAATGCGGCCCCATAAGCTCTCGGGGAGCCCGGAGATAGATTCCGGTCCGGGCTGACACTCACAAGCCCACGCACCGAACAAGGAAGTCGAGACAGCTGTGCAGTTACGCATTCACCGAAAAGTAATCGCCACAGCCGGAACCGCCTTGGCGATATCGCTGATGGCGATTCCGCAATCCGCCCAGGCCGAGACCGGAACCGAGGAGCCCGCCGAGGTTTCCGCACCGATCGGCCCCGGCCCGCACGAACTGAACCTGGTCCCGGAGGTCGTCGAGGGCGAGCCCCCTCCTGTATCCGGCCAGAGCGCAACGAAATGCACACCCAACGGCGACACCTGCCAGATCCTCAAAGGCTCGGGGCTCAGGGTCGACAAGTGGTGGAGCACCGCGTACCAGTTCCCGGCCGACGGGCGAAAGTGCGATATCCTCGCCACGTTCAAATACAACACCACGCACCCCTCGGGACCCAACGTCTGGGCCATCGCCAGCTTCCCGGGGTGCGCAACCGCACGCCCCGGGACCTTCATCAAGTGGACAACCGAAGACGTGGGACCTGTGATCTTCAGCAGGAACAATCACGTCAACGTGTCCTGGACTGACGGCTTCGGCACCACTCCGAACGCCCACGTTCACCGCTGACTCGTGATTCCGGCCATGCCGCCGCAACAGTGAGCGGCATGGCCGGAACTCTTCGCCGGTTCGCGGAAAAATGAAACAATGGCTGCCATGACTAAAAAGGTATCCATCACCGGCGAAGCCGTTCCGATGACCTTGCCGAGGGAAACGATTCGCAAGGTCGCGCATCTCCCCGGCATCTTCCAAATGATCACCTGGGCCGACGCATCCGTCCCTCTGCTCCGCAATCGGATCGGCACGCTGGTGGACGGCCCGGCCAAGCACGACCGCTCGCCTGCCTGAGGCCGTCGAACCCGGGTCGCGGACATACGCGTCCCGTGCCCTGGCAGGCGATGCCCTCAGAGCCACCGACCGCCCTCCCCCGCCCCCGCCCGTCATGCGATGATCCGCTCATTCGTTCGTCTCGGAGTGCGGAAAACGGGGGTTCACTCAATGACGGAGCTTCTGCGGCGTGCCACTTGTCCGGTGCCGGTCGCGTCGTTGCGGATCGGGGTGATGCCGGAGATGTCGGTCGGCGTGGAGCTGTGCACGCCGGACGCGCCCTCCGGAAGCGAGAACTCGTCCTGGGTCACCGATGAGCAGCCCGTGCACCCATCCGGTGCCGTGCGTCTGGTCGGGGCGCACGACGGAGCGCAGTGGCTCCAGGCCGATGTCCCCTATATCGGCGGGGCGGTCGACACCATCAACATCATCGGGCTGCCGGGGGCGGATCTCACCGAAGCGGCCATCGGTGTGGTCGCGCCCGACGGCACCCTCATCGCCCGGCACACGGTCACCGGCGCCCGTGACGGGGACGGGCTCTTCCTGGGGCAGCTCATCCACCGCGACGGCACCTGGTCCTTCCGCGCCGTCGGGCAGTGGCTGAAGCCCGACGAGGAGGACACACCCGAAGAGCCCGAAACCGCACCCGAGCCGGAGGACGAGGCCGAGGACGAGGCCGTCCCCGTACCCGTGCCCCGGGCGCCCGACGGGTCCTGGCAGCCCGGACCGGTCTTCGAGCCGTACACCGTGGAAGGGCGGGGCAAGGACGTCATCACCGCGCCCGCCTGGCTGCCGCCGGGGCTCGTCATCGTCGAGCTGGAGGCCGACGACAACAAGGGGTACACCACCGTCCGCACCATCGACCGGTCCAACGAGTGCAGCAGCCTGTTCAGCGCCCCCAGCCCGCGCAAGGGCCGCCACCGGGCCGTCGCCGAGGTCCCGGCGCACGGGCGGCTGCGGCTGTCCGTCGACGACAAGCGGGCCTGGACGCTCCGGATCCTGCCGCTGTCCATGGCCGAGCGGCTCAACGGCCCGGTCAGGGGGCGGGGCGACGACGTCTTCCTGTACGACGGCCCGCCGGCCGACCTGAAGTTCCGCTCCGAGAGGTACCACCTGATCCGCGTCCACCAGAACGCCAACCTGGACAATTACAAGAGTTTCAGCGGGGACAGTGACGAGACGTCGCCGCTGCCGGTCGGGCGACTGCTGTTGCGGGTCGGCTGCGACGAAGCGTGGGAGATTGACGCCGCCCCGGTCGAGGACGCGGGTGACCGCAGCACCGACGGCTCCAGGGCGAAGCCCGAGCCCCGGCCCCGCGCAAAGGGGGAAGGGAAGGCTCCGGAGCCGCTTTACGCCGGGTCCGACGACAGCTGGCCGTTCACCCCCTTCGAGACCTTCACCACCGAGGGCAAAGGCGAGCAGGTCGTATCCGCTCCCGGCGGACTGCCCAACGGCTCGGTCATGGTCCAGTTCGAGGCCCTCGGCAAGCGCTCCTACACGAGCATCTACTCGCTCAACCGGTGGCACAAGGACGAGGACAACCTCCTCGGCGCCGAGGTCATGAACCCCAGCCATCTCTTCCTCGCCGAGGAACCGCCCATGCGGCGTCTCCGGATGCGGGTCACCGACCAGAAGTATGAATCCCAGCCGCGGCCGTGGACCGTACGGATCATGCCGGTCACCGCCGCCCCGCGGCTCGACGCCGCGCCCCGGCAGGGACGTGGCCACGCGGTCTTCCTCTACCACGGTCCCCTTGCCGATCTGCGGCTGCGGACCGTCGAGGGCGACGAGCACTACGTCAATGTCCGGGCGTACGACAACGCGGACACCAGCGATCCCGGCAACTGGCGCTCCCTGATCTCCGACGACGGCGGAGGAACCGCGCCGCTGCCCGCCTGCAAGGTGCTGCTCGTGGTGAAGACCGACGCCCGCTGGGAAATCGAAGCCCGGCCCGTCGCCGACTGACGCGGCGGGGAACAGAGAGACCGAAAGGCAGAGGAGCAGGAGAGATGACGGACCTTCTCAAGGGAGCGAACTCCTTTGTCCCGTCCGTACCGTTGCGGGTCGGGGTCATGCGGGGGCTGAACGCCTCGGTACTGCTGCTGACGGAGCAGGGGCGGGTACGAGGCGATGCCGACCTGGTCTTCCAGGGGCAGCCCCGGCATCCGTCCGGCGCCGTACACCACCTCGGGCCGCACGACGGCGCCGACTGGCTCCAGGTCGACCTGCCCGCGGTCGAGCCCGGGGTGGACCGGATCCTGATCGCCGCGTCCTCCGGGGGCGGGCCGCTGCACCCGGCCGGGCCGACGGTCGCGGCCTTCGCGCCCGACGGCACGATGGTCGTCCGGTACGCCCTCACCGACGCGACCACCGAGACCGCCTGTGTGCTGGGCGAGTTCTACCGGAAGGCCGGCGGCTGGAAGTTCCGCGCCGTCGGGCAGGGCTGGGACAGCGGACTCGCCGGGCTGGCCACCGACTACGGGCTGGAGGTCGCCGGGGCGGGAGCCGCGGCCTCCGCCCCCGTACACCCGCCGGTTCTCCCGGCCCCCGCGCCCGTAGCCCCGCCGGTTTTCCCGGCGCCCCTGGCCGCACCGGCGCCGTACTTCCCGCCGCACGGCGCCCCCGGCGCCCCCGCCGCCCCCGCCTTCGCCGCACTCCAGCCGCATGCGCCGAAGACCGGGTACGAGGCCGCCGTCCCGCAGGTGCAGCAGCTCCGCAGCGGGCCGCCCGCCCCCGTGGTGCCCGCCCCCGCCCCCGCACCGGCCGTCCCCGCGAGGCCCGGCGGCTGGGACTTCGGTGCCGAGTTCCGGCCCTACACCGTGAAGGAGCGCGGCAGCCAGGTCGTCACGGTGCCGTCGAACGTGCCGCCCGGCCCGGTGATCGTCGAGTTCGAGACCACCGGCGACGAATACGTGTACGTATACACACTCGACAAGCGGAACAAGGACGACGACCTCGTCATCAACACCACCCTGAAGGATCCGCGGCACCGCGCGCTCGCCGTCGTCCCCGAGGGCCGCCGTCTCCGGCTCAAGGTCCGCTGCGACCGGCGGTGGACCCTGTCGGTCCTGCCGCTGAGCGCCGCCCGGCTGCTCGACGGCCCGCTGGAGGGCCGGGGCGACGAGGTGGTGCGCTACACCGGTCCGCTGGCCGATCTGGTCTTCCGCGCCAAGTCGGACGGCCATCTCACGATGTACGGCTACCAGGTCGCCGACGCCGGGAACAAGCTCCCGAAAGACGAGATCCTGCTGGTCAACGAGGTCGACAATGTCCGGATGAGCTGCCCGATGCCCAAGGGCCCGCTGCTGCTGAAGCTGCGTGCGGACGGGGCCTGGAACATGAAGGCCCGGCCCGTCTGAGCCCGCCTGAGCCCGTACGGG
The DNA here is from genome assembly GCF_053981115.1 of Streptomyces sp. NPDC003691. Classification (NCBI taxonomy): domain Bacteria; kingdom Bacillati; phylum Actinomycetota; class Actinomycetes; order Kitasatosporales; family Streptomycetaceae; genus Streptomyces; species Streptomyces sp. NPDC003691. The sequence continues at coordinate 16,170 of NZ_JBSFNQ010000023.1, forward strand.
CCCGTGCGGGCCGGGCCGTCCCCCGGCGGGCGGCGCCCGGACTGCGCCGTGGGCGGTGATCGCGGACACTGGCCCCGTACGCCGTCGTACCCACGCCGCCCCGCCGGAAGGACCGCCGCCATGAGCAGCACCGCCCCCGCCGATCCCGCCGCGCCCGTCATCGCCGTCACCGGGGCCTCCGGGCGGCTCGGCGGCCGGGTCGCCAAGGGGCTCGCGGACCGCGGGACGGCGGTCCGGCTGGTGGGGCGGGACCCCGGACGGCTGCCGCGGCTGGCGGGGTGCAGCACCGCGGGGATCGCGTCGTACGGCGACGAGGAGGGCATGCGCCGGGCCTGCAAGGGCGTCGGGACGCTGTTCCTGGTCTCCGGGCACGAGGACCCGGGCCGGGTCCGGGAGCACCAGATCGCGGTGGACTCGGCGCTGGCGGCCGGGGTGGAGCGGGTGGTGTACGTGTCGTTCCTGGGCGCCTCCCCGAAGGCGACGTTCACCTTCGCCCGCGACCACTGGTACACCGAGGAGTACATCCGCGCCTCGTCCCTGCGGTACACCTTCCTGCGGGACAGCTTCTACCAGGAGGGCCTGGCCGGGATGGCGGGCGCCGACGGGGTGATCCGGGGTCCGGCGGGGCAGGGCCGGGTGTCGGCGGTCTCCCTGGACGATGTGGCGGACGCGGCCGTCTCCGTACTCCTCGGCGAGGGGCACGACAGTGCCGTGTACGACCTCACCGGCCCGTCGGCGCTCACCCTGGCGCAGGCCGCGGAGCAGCTCTCGCGGTTCTCCGGCCGTACGGTGACCTACGTACCGGAGAACCACGACGAGGCGTACGAATCCCGCTCCTCCTTCGGCGCCCCGGAGTGGGAGGTCGAGGGCTGGGTCAGCTCCTACGAGGCGATCGCGGCGGGCGAGCAGGCCCTGGTCTCGGACGCCGTGCCCCGGCTGACGGGACGCCCGGCGCAGTCGTTCGCGGAGTTCCTGGAGGCCCGTCCGGAGACGTACGCCCATCTGCGCTTCTGACGCCGCGCCGCGCGGGGGACCTCCGTCAGCGGAGGTGGTAGCCCTTCAGATCGGTGATCCGGACATAGCCGAGCCGCTGGTAGAGGGCATTGCTGGTGGGGTTCGCCGGGTCGGTGTAGAGGACCACGTCGGTGGCGCCCCCGGCCAGCGCGGCCCTGCTGATCTCGGCCGTCACGGCGGCCGCGTAGCCGCGGCCCCGGAGCGGGGCCGGGGTGTAGACGGGGTCCACCCGGACCATGCCCGCGACCATCGTGGTCGCCGCGGCGATAGAGGCGGGGGTGCCGTCGGGGGTCTCCCAGAAGGTGTAGTGCCGGTCCCCGAAGCGGGTTCCCGCCCAGGTGGCGGCGGTCGGGACGGGGGTCTCCCCGACGGTCTCGCAGAACTCGGCGCACATCCGGATCACCTCGCCGAGGTCCTCTTCGCCCGCGCGGCGGCCCCGGCCCTCCGGCCGCGGATCCGGCGGGACGAGGGTGCCGAGACGGTAGAGGTGCCACCGCTGGAACAGCTCCGGCACCGCGCCGGTGCGGCGCTGCCATGCCTCGGCGAAGGCGGTCGCGGTGGTGTCCTCGGCGACGACACCGGCGACGGTACGGCCGAGGCCGTGCAGACGGGCGGCGAGGGCATCGGCCTGCTCCGGGGAGAGGGGGGTGAGGCCGAGCCGGTTGGACGGGGGGAGATAGAAGACCGCGTTCACGCCGTCGACCGTGTCCGCGCCTTCCTCGCCATCCGCGCCGTCCGCGTCGGGGGCGCTTTCCAGCCTGCCGAGGAGGGTCGGGCCGGCGGCGGGCGCGCCGTCGGCCGGTTTCCGCAGTTTTTCGAGCGTGGTGAGCGGGGTGTTGTGGAGGGCGGGACGGGACCGCAGAAAGTCCCCGGCCCGGTCCAGGAAGGCGTCGACGTCCTCGGTGAGCTGCCAGTTCGCTGAGTGCATGCTGCATGGTCGCCGAAGTGGGCGGGCGGCGCAGGGAGTTATCGGGAGGGCCGTCCCGCCCCGGTCCTGCCCTGCCCCGGCTGCCCGCCTCAGCTCCGGACGCCCGCCCGCCACACCTCCCGGACCAGCGGAACCCCCGGCCGGTACGCCAGATGGACATGGCTGGGCGCGTCGAGAAGGACCAGATCGGCGCGGGCCCCGACGGCGACCCGCCCGATGTCGGTACGGCGCAGGGCCGCCGCGCCGCCCGCGGTGGCGGACCAGAGCGCCTCGTCGGGCGTCATCCCCATGTCCCGTACCGCCAGGGCGATACAGAACGGCATGGACGAGGTGAACGACGAACCGGGGTTGCAGTCCGTGGAGAGCGCGACCGTGGCGCCCGCGTCCAGCAGCCTGCGGGCGTCCGGCCAGACGGCGCGGGTGGAGAACTCGGCGCCGGGCAGCAGGGTGGCGACCGTCGTACCGCTCGCGCTCGCCAGGGCGTCGACATCGGCGTCCGACAGGTGGGTGCAGTGGTCGGCGCTGGCGGCCGCCAGCTCCACCGCGAGCTGTACGCCGGGTCCGTGGCCGAGCTGATTGGCGTGCACCCGGGGGACCAGGCCCTTCGCCGCCCCCGCGGTGAGCACGGCCCGGGCCTGGTCGCCGTCGAAGGCGCCCTTCTCGCAGAAGACGTCCACCCAGCGGGCGTACGGCGCGCAGGCGTCCAGCATCGGGCCGGTGACCAGGTCGACGTAGCCCGCGGGGTCGTCGGCGTACTCGGGGGCGACGATATGCGCGCCCAGATAGGTCGTCTCGTCGGTGTGCCGGGCCGCGATCCGCAGGGCGCGGGCCTCGTCCTCGACGGTGAGGCCGTAGCCGGACTTGGTTTCGAAGGTGGTGGTGCCCTGGCGCAGGGCCTCGGCGAGATAGCGGGTGACATTGGCTTCGAGCGCGGCGTCGGAGGCGGCGCGGGTCGCGGCGACGGTGGTCCGGATGCCGCCCGCGCGGTAGGGGCGGCCGGACATCCGGGCGTTGAACTCGGCGGTGCGGTCGCCCGCGAAGACGAGATGCGAGTGGGAGTCGACGAACCCGGGGAGTGCGGCCCGGCCCCCGGCGTCGTACCGCTCGTCGGCCGCGGGCGCCCGGTCCGCCGGACCGGCCCAGACGAACCGGTCCCCGGCGATGACGACGGCCGCGTCGTGGACCAGCCCGAGGGGCGTGTCGTCGGCACCGGTGCCGGGGTCGTTGGTGACGAGGCTGCCGATGTTGGTGACGAGGGTGGTGGGCGCGGGGACGGTGGGAGCGGGGCTCATGGTGCGGCTCCGGTGCTGGGGAGGGGACGGGAGTGGTTCACGAGTGGCGGTACGGCGACGGGGGCGGCCGGTACCGCTTCGGACCGGTGCGGGGACACGGGCGCCACCGGCATCAGGCCGTCACCGCCGCGATCGTCCGGGCCAGCTCCTCCGCGGTGTCCGGCACGGTCAGGTGGACTCCCCCGGCGACCACGGTACGGCCGCCGACCACCACGTCCCGGACGTCCGCCGCCGTCGCCGCGAAGACGACCGCCTCGGCGGCGAGCCGCGGTACCGGACCGGCCGTCCGTACGGTGTCGAGCGCGACGGCCGTGAAGTCGGCGGGCGCCCCGGGCTCCAGCCGGCCCGCGCCGGGGCGGCCGAGGGCGGCGTGCCCGTCCCCGGTGGCGGCCCGCAGCAGGGCGGCGGCCGTCCAGTGGCCGCGGGTACGGGTCCGCAGCCGCTCGTCCAGCTCCATCGCCCGGGCCTCTTCGAGGATGTCGATCACGGCGTGGCTGTCACTGCCGAGGCTCAGCGGGCAGCCCGCGCGGCCGAGGGCGGCGGCCGGGCCGATGCCGTCGGCGAGGTCGCGTTCGGTGGTGGGGCACATGCAGACGCCCGCGCCGGACGCGCCGAGGATCCGGATGTCGTCATCGGTGAGATGGGTGGCATGGACGGCGGTGGCGGTGGGTTTCCAGAAGCCGTGGCGGTCGAGGAGGGCGGTGGGGGTGACGCCGTGGACCGCGAGACAGGCCTCGTTCTCGGCGGGCTGTTCGGAGAGGTGGACATGGACGGGTACGCCGTCGGTGCGTTCGGCGAAGGCCGCCCAGCCGTCGCTCTCGGCGAAGGCGCGGACCGAGTGGACGGCGGCGCCGACGGTGACGCGGTCGCCGTCCGCCCGCTCCCGGAGCCGGGTCCACCGCTCGTACCAGGCATCGGCCGAACCGTCGCCGAAGCGGATCTGGGGGCCTTCGAGGGGCCGGTGGCCGCCCGCGGTGAGGCCGCCGTGGAGATAGACGGTGTCGAGGAGGGTGATCCGTACGCCCGCGTCCCGGGCGGCTTCGGTCAGCGCCTCGCCCATGGCGTTGGGGTCGGCGTACGGGGTGCCGTCGGGGCCGTGGTGGAGATAGTGGAACTCGCCGACCGCGGTGATGCCCGCGAGCGCCATCTCCGCGTACACCGCGCGGGCGAGGGCGTGGTAGCTGTCGGGGGTGAGCCGGGCCGCGACCCGGTACATGACCTCGCGCCAGGTCCAGAAGGTGCCGGAGCCGACCTGGACGGTGCCGCGCAGGGCCCGGTGGAAGGCGTGGGAGTGGGTGTTGGCGAGCCCGGGGAGGGTGAGCCCGCCGAGCCGTACGGCGCCGGGCGGCGGGGCGTCGAATCCGGTCCGTACGGCGCTGATCAGCCCGTCGGCCCCGGTGTCGAGGACGACGCCGGGCTCGGCGCGGTCCCCGAGCCAGGCGTACTCGGCCCAGAAGGTCCGGCTGCCCTCCGCGGCGGTCAGCGGCTCCCGCATGCCAGCCCCTCCAGTACGTCCGCCAGGGCCAGCACTCCGGCCGTGCAGTCGTCCTCGGACGCCGTCTCCGCCGGGGAGTGGGAGACACCGGTCGGGTTGCGGACGAACAGCATCGCCGTCGGGACGGCGCCGGAGAGGATGCCCGCGTCATGGCCCGCGCCGGTGCCGAGGACCGGTACGGAGCCGCCGAGGAGTGCGGCGAGTTCGTCGCGCAGGGTGTGGGCGAACTCCACCACCGGGGTGAAGGACTCCCGTACCAGCGTCACATCGACACGGTCGCGGGCGGCCCGCTCCCGGGCCGCGGCCTCCACGGCGGCCACCACCTCGTCCAGTACCTGCGGATCGGCCGCCCGGGCGTCCAGCCAGCCGCGGACCAGGGACGGGATGGCGTTGACGCCGTTCGGTTCGACCAGGACCCGGCCGAAGGTCGCCACGGCGCCGGTCCGTTCGGCCTCGCGGCGGGCGGCCAGCACGGTCTCCGCGAAGCCCGGCATGGGGTCGCGGCGGTCGGCGATCCGGGTGGTGCCCGCATGGTTGGCTTCGCCCGCGAAATCGAAGCGCCAGCGGCCGTGCGGCCAGATCGCGGAGGCGAGGCCGATGCGGTGGCCGGTGAGGTCGAGGGCGCGGCCCTGCTCGATGTGGAGTTCGACGAAGGCGCCGATCCGGGCGAGCCGCGCGGGGTCGGGGCCGATGGCCGAGGGGTCGTATCCGGCGTGCTCCATGGCCTCGGGCAGGGTCACCCCGTCCGCGTCCGTCAGCCGGTACGCGGCCTCCTTGGTGAGGGCCCCGGCGGTGAGCCGGGAGCCGACGCAGGCCAGCCCGAAGCGGGCGCCCTCCTCGTCGCCGAAGTTCACGATCCCGACGGGGCGGCGGAAGGCGGCGCCCCGGGAGCGGAGTTCGTCGAGGGCGGCGAAGGCGGAGACCACGCCGAGGGGGCCGTCGAAGGCGCCGCCGTCCGGTACGGAGTCGAGGTGGGAGCCGGTGACCACGGCGTTCCCGGCGGCGGGGTCGCCCAGCCAGGCCCACTGGTTGCCGTTGCGGTCGGTCTCGTAGGCGAGTCCGCGTGCCTCGGCCTGCTCCTGGAACCAGGTACGGCAGTCGGCGTCGGCGCCGGTCCAGGCGTGCCGCCGGTAGCCGCCGGTGCGGGCGGAGCGGCCGACGGGGGCCAGCTCCTTCCACATGGTGTGGAAGGAGGGGCCGACGGGGGCGGCGGGGGCCGTCATGCGCGGGCCTCCCGGCCGGCGGCGGGGACGGTACCGGGAGCCGTCTCCGCCGGTCGCCCGGGGCCGTCCGCACCCACCGCACCGGAGCCGTCCGCGCCCGCCGGTCGCCCGAGACCTTCGCGCATCGGGATCCGTACCCCCCGCTCCCGCGCGACCGTCTCCGCCGTCTCGTACCCGGCGTCGACATGGCGGATGACGCCCATGCCCGGGTCGTTCGTCAGCACCCGCCGGATCTTCTCCCCGGCCAGCGGGGTGCCGTCGGCGACCGTGACCTGGCCCGCGTGGAGGGAGCGGCCCATCCCGACGCCGCCGCCGTGGTGAATGGAGACCCAGGAGGCGCCGGAGGCCACATTGACCATGGCGTTCAGCAGCGGCCAGTCGGCGATGGCGTCGGAGCCGTCGAGCATGGCCTCCGTCTCGCGGTACGGGGAGGCCACCGAACCGCAGTCCAGGTGGTCGCGCCCGATGACGACCGGCGCGGCCAGTTCGCCGCTCGCGACCATGTCGTTGAAGCGTTCACCGGCGCGGTCGCGCTCGCCCTGGCCCAGCCAGCAGATCCGGGCGGGCAGCCCCTGGAAGCGGACGCGTTCGCCCGCGAGCCGGATCCACCGGGCGAGGGACTCGTTCTCCGGGAACAGGTCGAGGACCGCCCGGTCGGTCTTCGCGATATCGGCGGGGTCGCCGGAGAGCGCGGCCCAGCGGAAGGGCCCCTTGCCCTCGCAGAACAGCGGCCGGATATAGGCCGGTACGAAGCCGGGGAAGTCGAAGGCCCGTCCGTATCCGGCGAGTTTCGCCTCGCCCCGGATGGAGTTGCCGTAGTCGAAGACCTCGGCGCCCGCGTCCTGGAAGCCGACCATCGCCTCGACATGCCGGGCCATGGACTCCCGGGCCCGCTCGGTGAATCCGGCCGGGTCCTTCGCGGCCGCCGTCGCCATCTCGTCGAAGTCCATCCCGGCGGGCAGATAGGCGAGGGGGTCGTGGGCCGAGGTCTGGTCGGTGACGATATCGACCGGCGCGCCCTCGGCCAGCAGCCGCGGCAGCAGTTCGGCGGCATTGCCGAGGAGGCCGACGGAGAGCGGGCGGCGGGCGTCCCGCGCCTCGACGGCGAGCCGCAGGGCGTGTTCCACGGAGTCGGCGCGGATATCGAGATAGCGGTGCTCGATCCGGCGTTCGATGGCGCGCGGGTCGCAGTCGATGCAGATGGCGACGCCGTCGTTCATGGTGACGGCGAGCGGCTGGGCGCCGCCCATACCGCCGAGTCCGGCGGTGAGGGTGATGGTCCCGGCCAGGCTGCCGCCGAAGCGTTTGGCGGCGACGGCGGCAAAGGTCTCGTACGTGCCCTGGAGGATGCCCTGCGTGCCGATGTAGATCCACGAACCCGCGGTCATCTGGCCGTACATGGTGAGCCCGAGGGCTTCGAGCCGGCGGAACTCCTCCCAGGTGGCCCAGTCCCCGACCAGGTTGGAGTTGGCGATCAGGACCCGCGGGGCCCATTCGTGGGTCTGCATCACACCGACCGGCCGGCCGGACTGGACGAGCATCGTCTCGTCGGCCTTGAGGGTGGTCAGGGTGCGGGCCATCGCGTCGAAGGAGCGCCAGTCGCGGGCCGCCTTGCCGGTGCCGCCGTAGACGACGAGCCGGTCGGGGTGTTCGGCGACTTCGGGGTCGAGGTTGTTGTGGAGCATGCGCAGGGCGGCCTCCTGCGGCCAGCCCGGGGTGGTGAGCCGCGGGCCGCGCGGGGCGCGAACGGGCCGGGGCCCGGGCTCGGATCCGGGTGCGGCTCCTGACATGGTGTGCCCTCCTTGCTCCGGCGGCCTCGGACCGGTCCGCGGGCGCGCGAGCGCACCACCGGCCCCGACTCGAACTATTCACATCCTGATCCGATGAATAGGGCTAGTCAACACTCGCGTCCGGGCGGCGGAAAATGGTTGGCTGAACCACATGACTCTCGAAGGACGTGAACGTGCCCGCCGCCGGGACGCGGCGGTGCGCGCCGCCGTCGAGCAGGGGCTGCTCGACGGGGACCAGGTGGTCGCCGCACTGCTGGACACCACCGGAATACGCAGTTCCGCTGCTGCGCTGCGCGCCGCCTTCGAGGCGGTGACGGATGCGCCGGTGCTGCACGCCTTTGCCGTGAAGGCAGCGCCGCTCGTGCCCGTACTGGCGCTGCTGAACGCCGAGGGCATCGGCGCGGAGGTGGCCAGCCCCGGCGAACTCGCCCTGGCCCGGGCGGCCGGGATCCCGCCCGAGCGGATCGTGCTGGACTCCCCCGCCAAGACCGGGGGCGAGCTGCGCGAGGCGCTGGAGCTGGGGATCGCGCTCAACGCCGACAACGTGCAGGAAGTGGCGCGGCTGGACGCACTGGTGGGCGGCGGCCCCCCGGGCGCCGGGGCTTCGGGAGACGGAACTTCGGGGGCCGCCGGGACCGGCGCCGTACCGCCGCTGGGGCTGCGGGTGAACGCGCAGGTCGGCGCGGGCGCGATCGGCGCGCTGTCGACGGCGACCGCGACCTCCAAATTCGGTTTCGCGCTCCGCGACAAGGGCGCCCGCAAGGAACTCGTCCGGCTCTGCCTGGACCGGCCGTGGCTCACCCGGCTGCACACCCACTCCGGTTCGCAGGGCGTGCCCATGGAGCGGATGACGGCGGGCGTACGGGAGGTGTACGAGCTGGCCGAGGAGATCAACACGGCGGCCGGGCGACAGCAGATCGACACCATCGACATCGGCGGCGGACTGCCGGTGAACTTCGGCTCCGACGAGGACACGCCGTCGTTCGGGGAGTACGCCCGCCTGCTGAAGGCGGAGGTCCCCGGACTACTGGACGGGCGGTACGGCATCGTCACCGAGTTCGGCCGGTCGCTGCTGGCCAAGCACGGGCTGATCCTCGCCCGGGTCGAGTACGCGAAGGAGTCCGGCGGCCGTCCGATCGCGCTGACCCACGCGGGAGTTCAGGTCGCCACCAGGACCGTGTACGACCCGGAGTCCTGGCCGCTGCGGATCGCCGCGTACGACGGCACGGGCCGGCCGAAGACGGGACCGGACGTGGTGCAGGACGTGGCGGGCCCGGCCTGCTTCGCGGGCGACCTGCTGGCGCAGGGGCGGGCGCTGCCGCCGCTGGCGGCCGGGGACGTGGTCGCGGCGCTGGACACCGGGGCGTACTACTTCTCCAACCACTACGGCTACAACAGCCTGCCGCGGCCCGGGGTGTACGGCTTCCGGGAGACCGGCCCGGAGGGGCGGGTGTCGTTCGCCGCCGTACGGGAAGCACAGACGGTGGCGGAGATCGTCGCGGAGTCGGGCGGGGCGCTGCGGGGCGCGCTGCTGTAGCGGGGGCCGGGCCCGGAAGGGGGCGACGGGCGATCCGGGGGCGGGCACTCTACCCGCCGCCCGGCAAGTTCCGTTGGAAAATGCCACAACTTCTGCCGGGAGCAACCACGTTGCGTAGTCTTCTCGTCACTGCCGTGCCGTTGCGCGCGGACCCGCGCGCGGGGAGGAGGCGACTGGTGGCGGCCGAGGAGAACGTGCTCGACGAACTCAGACGGCTGAGGCGGTGCGTGCCGCAGCTCACCGGAGTCCTCGCGGCCGGCACCAACGGCCTGGTGCTCGGGGCCGACGCGGGGAACCCGGAAGGGGTGGCCGCGCTGACCGCCGCCGCACACGGGGTCTGCGTACGGCTCACCGAGGCGGGCGGACAGGGCCGGTTCCAGGACATGCTGGTCCGCGGGGAGCGGGGGTACGTGGCGACCTACGCGGCGGGCTCGTCCGCCGTACTGACCCTGCTGGCGGGGCCGCGGGTCAATATCGACCGGCTCCACCGGGAGGCCCGCCGCTCCGGCGCCCGGATCGGCGACCTGCTCGACGGCCGCCCGCGACGCGCGTACCCGGGCTCATGACGGCCGGCGGCGGGCTCGGCGGCCGCCGGGCCGACTGGACGGACCCCCGCTACGGCGAACTCGCGGACCATGTGGACCGGGAGATCACCCGCGCGTTCCGCCGCCACGACCGGACCCCGTGCCCGGAGTGCGGCGCGCTCGGCGTCCATGTCCTGGTGACGGACGGCACCCGCGGCCCGGTCTCGGTGCCGTGCCTGGCGTGCTGAACGGCTCCGCCGGGGGTGCGGGCGCCCCGGGGCGCGGCGGGTGAGACCGGCGCCCGCCCCGCCCGGCACCTCGCGGGTGCCCGCACCCCGGGGCGCCGCATCCCCCACCCGCGGAGCGCTCAGCGGCGCTTCGGCGCGGTCCGCCTGCGGGCGCCGCCCGGGGCCGCGTCGCCCGCGGCGATGCCCGTCGTACGGAAGCCCTTCACCTGCTTGCCGACCGGACCGCGGGCCGTCCAGTCCGTACGGATCCAGAGCAGGGTCTCCGTATCGCGCTCCCGGCGGCCCAGCCAGAGCGCCTTCGCCCAGAGCCCCGCACCGGCACCCGCCAGCAGCAGGCCCAGCGCGCCGGGCAGTACGAAGGAGCTGACGACCGCCGCGGCGAAGGCCCCCAGCAGCCACCAGCGCAGGGCGCGGCGGCGCACCTTCAGCGTCACGGCACGGTCCTGGAGGACATCGGAGCGCCCCGCGCGGGTCGCCGCGTCCGCGAAGTGGGTGTAGCGGCCGCGGCGTACGACGGAGACCACCGCCAGGGCGATCAGGAAGAGCGCCGCCCCGGTCAGCAGCCCGATCCGGCGGCCGGTCAGCCCCGGCACCAGCCCGCCGACGGCCGCGCCCAGCAGCCCCAGCCACCACAGGGGCGCCGCGCCCGCCCGTACGACCACTGCCACCCTCGCCAGCGACTGCGCCCCGCGTCCCACGCCGTACTCCTTCCGCTTCCGCCACTGCTTCCACCGCTGCCGTGCCCCGTTCTGCGGGGGAGGTTAGCGGTGGTTTCTGAGCGCTGCCTGAGAACGGCGGATCACCCCTTATGCCCCTTCCGGCCTTTGCGACCCTTCCGGCCGGTCCGCTCCGGAGCTACTCCGCAAAGAGGGAGCGTGCCGCCGCCCCGGCGTCGAACTCCTCCAACCGCGCCTGCGCGTCCGGCAGTTCGTCGCACATGGCCTCCAGGAGCACCCGGCCCAGCAACATCGGGGCGCAGGCCGTGTCGAAGGAGAGGCCGGTGCCCACGGCGGCGGGGATCAGCACCTCGCTGACCGCGGCGACCGGCGCGAACGCGGAGTCCGCGACGGTGACGACGGTCAGCCCGGCGGCGCGGGCGTACCGCAGGGCGTCCACCACCTCGCGGGGGTGGCGGGGCAGTGCGAAGCAGAGCAGGGCGGTGGCACCCGCCCGGCGGGCATGGTCGATCCGGTCGGCGAGCAGCGAGCCGCCCTCGTCGAGGAGGCGGACATCGGGATGGACCTTGGCCGCGAAGTAAGCGAAACCGCGGGCCTGCGCGGCGGCGGCCCGGAGGCCGAGGACGGGCAGCGGGCGGGAGGCGGCGAGCAGCCCGGCGGCGCGCACCACGGGCGCCGGGTCGGCGAGGAGTTCACCGAGGTGCCGCAGGTTCTCGATCTCGGCCCGGACCGCCTGCTGGTACTCGTTGAGGGAGTCCCCGGCGGGCCCGGGGCCACCGGCCGGGACGGCCTCCCGCAGATATCTGCGCAGCGCCGGGTAGCCGTCGAAGCCGAGCGCGACGGCGAACCGGGTGACCGAGGGCTGGCTGACCCCGGCGACCTCGGCCAGCTCCACGCTGGACAGGAAGGGCACATCGGCGGCGCGCCGGACCATGCTGTGGGCGATCCGGCGCTGGGTGGGGGTGAGCCGGTGCCCCTCGAAGAGCTGCTGCAGCTTCGCGGCGGGGCTGTCCGTCATGCCGTGGTCCTCGTCTTCCGCTCGTCCCGGGCTGGTCCCGCGCTCCCCCGCGCTCGTCCCGGGCCGGTCCCGGGCCGGTCCCGGGCCGGTCCCGGGCTGATCCTTCGCTCGTCCCGGGCCGGTCCCGGGGTCGTCCGGTGCTCGTTCCGTGCTCGTCCCGGGGGCCGCGGAGCCACCCGTCTATTCAGCCACACCCTGCTCTGCATGACCATATGCAGCACCGGGGGGCCGGTCGGGCGGCCCGGGCGATGCCGGTGGGTGCCGGTGGGTGCCGGGCAGCGCCGGTTGACGGACCTTCCGACAGCCCGCCCGGCACTCCTCCCCGCGCCCTCCCGTCGCCCTCCTCTCGCCCTCCCGGCAGCCCGCCCTGAAGAACGGGGGGTAACCCCAATGACGGAGGTGGAGCGGAACCGTAGCGTGGAGGTATGGAAGCCCGCGATCCAGAGCTGAAGAGAGAACTCGACGCGACGTTGCACGCGCGCCGCGACCTGGGCGAGGAGTACGAGTCCGCGCTCGTCGACTCGTTCCTGGAGAAGGTGGAGCAGCGCGTGGACGGCACGGTGGACCGCCGCGTCCGCAGACAACTGGCCGAGCAGCAGATGGTGGTGGCGCGCGGCGCCCGCCCCCAGCAGCCGGTGGACTCCAATTTCGGCGAGCGGTTCGGCTTCGGCATCATCTCGATGATCCTGGCGATCCCGCTGACCGCGATAGGTGTGGTCAACGCCGGATTCAAGGGTCTGGTGGTGGCCTGGCTGGGCATCGTCGGGGTCAACTTCGTCCATGCGGCCCGGGGCTTCCCGTGGCGCCGCCGGGCGGAGGCCGGCAAGGGCCGGGACGGTTCGGGCTCCGACTGGGAGATATGACCGGCACCCGGCGGGATCCGGCCGACACCGACACCGGGGAGGCCTGACCGCCACCGCCCCGGCACCCGGCGGGTTCCGGGCACGCCTGCTTCCGGACCGCGCTCTGGTGAGAGGCGCGGCGCCGGATCCCGTACGAGTGTGGGCCGTACGGGAATACGCGGGGGCCGCCGCACACCCCGGGCCGCCTGCCCGGGGTCGGGACGTCGGCGGCCCCCGCGTAGGACGCGACCGGACCCGGCCGTCATCCGGCTGGTCACCGCCGCGTCGGGCGTCTTCGGGCCGGGAGCCGCTCCGGAGGTTCCGAGACGCCTGCTGGGCATCGGCGGAGGCCCGCCCCTGGACGGGCCCCCGTTACCGATACCTCCACTCTCCCCGATCCTTGTTAACCGGGTGCTGCGGCTGTGTGAAACCCGCGTTCCAGCTCTGTGAACCGGCTCCCGAAGGTGCTACGTGCCGCCACCCGCGATGAACGGGAGGTGCTACTTGCCGCCGCCCGCGAGGAAGGAGAGCAGGTCCTGGCGGCTGACAACGCCCATGGGCTTCCCCTCCACCAGGACGATCGCCGCGTCCGCCGCGCTCGCCGGGTCGCTCAGCACCGCCATCAGATCGGAGACCGGCTCACCGGAGCCGACCTGCGGCAGCGGGGCGCTCATATGCTTCTCCAGCGGGTCGGTCAGGGCGGCCCGCCCGGTGTAGAGGGCGCCCAGCAGCTCCCGCTCCACGACGGAGCCGATGACCTCGGCGGCCATCACGTCCGGGTGCCCGGCGCCCGGCTTCACGATGGGCATCTGGGAGACGGCGTACTCCCGCAGCACCTCGATGGCCTCGCCGACGGTCTCCTCCGGGTGCATATGCACCAGGCTGGGCATCTTCCCGCCCTCCTTGTGCCGCAGGACGTCCCCGACGGACGCGGCGGGCCCGGCCTCCTCCAGGAAGCCGTAGTCCGCCATCCACTCGTCGTTGAAGATCTTCGACAGATAGCCGCGCCCGCTGTCCGGCAGCAGCACGACCACCACATCGTCGGGGCCGAGCCCCTCGGCGACCCGCAGCGCCGCCACGACCGCCATCCCGCAGGAGCCGCCGACCAGGAGGCCCTCCTCCTTGGCGAGACGGCGGGTCATCTGGAAGGAGTCCTTGTCGGAGACCGCGACGATCTCGTCCGTCACGCTTGCGTCGTAGGCGGTCGGCCAGAAGTCCTCACCGACGCCCTCGACGAGATACGGACGGCCCGAGCCACCGCTGTAGACGGAGCCCTCCGGGTCCGCGCCCACGATCCGGACCCGGCCCTCGCTCGCCTCCTTGAGGTAGCGGCCGGTGCCGGAGATGGTGCCGCCGGTGCCGACGCCCGCGACGAAATGGGTGATCTTTCCCTCGGTCTGTTCCCACAGTTCGGGACCGGTGGTCTCGTAGTGCGAACGGGGATTGTTGGGGTTGGAGTACTGGTCGGGCTTCCATGCCCCCGGGGTCTCCCGGACCAGCCGGTCGGAGACGTTGTAATACGAATCCGGGTGCTCCGGGTCCACGGCGGTGGGGCAGACGACGACCTCGGCACCGTAGGCGCGCAGGACGTTGATCTTGTCGGTGGACACCTTGTCCGGGCAGACGAAGATGCACTTGTAGCCCTTCTGCTGGGCCACGATCGCCAGTCCGACACCGGTGTTTCCGCTGGTCGGCTCCACAATGGTGCCCCCGGGCAGCAGAGCGCCGCTCTCCTCCGCCGCCTCGATCATGCGCAGGGCGATCCGGTCCTTGACCGAGCCGCCGGGGTTGAAGTACTCGACCTTGGCCAGGACGGTCGCCTGGATGCCCTCGGTCACGCTGTTCAGCTTCACCAGCGGGGTGTTGCCGACCAGGCTGATCATCGAATCGTGAAAGCGCACAATTGTTCTCCGGGGTCTCCGACTGAAAGGTGCTGAGAGGGTGCGCTAAAGCGTATGCGGCCACGACCGTGATTGGGCGGTGCCGGTTACCGGGCAGTTAGCTCTTGACGGCCGGAGACGACTGGAGGTGAGCGGTGTCGGGAGCGAGAGTGGCACGGCGGATCGCCGCGGGCGCGGCCTACGGCGGTGGCGGCATCGGTCTGGTCGGCGTCGCGGCGGTGGGGCTCGTGCTGGCGGAGGTCCAGCTGGCGAAGCGCTCGGTGGGCGGCGGGGTCGCCCCGCTCCCGCCGCGCGGCGACGGGCTCTACGGACTGGCCTTCGGCCGCACCGGGCCGCTCTTCCTCGGCCTGCTCGGCGACTCCACGGCGGCCGGACAAGGCGTACGCCGGGCCGGCCAGACCCCGGCGGCCCTGCTGGCCTCCGGCCTGGCGGCGGTCGCCGAGCGCCCGGTGGACGTGGTCAATGTCGCCCTTCCGGGGGCCCGCTCCGACGATCTCGACCGCCAGGTGACGATGCTGCTGGCGGACACCTCCCGGCTGCCCGACGTCTGCGTGATCATGATCGGGGCCAACGATGTCACGCACCGGATGCCGCCGACGGAATCCGTCCGGCATCTCGCGGCGGCGGTCCGGCGGCTCCGCACGGCGGGCGCGGAGGTCGTCGTCGGCACCTGCCCCGACCTGGGCACGATCGAACCGGTCTACCAGCCGCTGCGCTGGCTGGCCCGCCGGGTCTCCCGCCAGCTGGCCGCGGCCCAGACGATCGTCACCGTGGAGCAGGGCGGCCGGACGGTATCGCTGGGCGATCTGCTGGGGCCGGAGTTCGCGGCGAATCCGCGCGAGATGTTCTCCGTCGACAACTACCACCCCTCGGCCGAGGGGTATGCGACGGCGGCGATGGCCATGCTCCCCACGGTCTGCGCGACCCTCGGCCTCTGGCCGGAGGCGGACCGGCTGGAGGCCGCCCGGGACGAGAGCATGCTCCCGGTGGCCAAGGCGGCGGCCACGGCGGCCCAGGAGGCCGGCACAGAGGTCACGGCGGCCCGCGCCCCCTGGGCCCTCCTCAAACACCGCCGCCGTCGCCGCCTCCCGGCGGACCGCTCGGCGGAGCCCCCGGCCGGGGCACCGGAGGACCCGCCCGGCCCCCCGGAGCATCCGGCGGGCGGCACTCCCCCGAAGCCGGACTCCCACCGGATGCGCTTCCGGGCACATCGCGGCTGAGGAATTCCTGGGAACCGTCAGGACGCACTGCTTCCCGCCACCTTCGGCGGGAAGCAGAGTTCCCTGTGACGACTTTCCGTGCAGCACACATCATCACCGTGTGATCAGCGGTGCCGGCATACATCAGCGGGTAACGATGTCCTCCGATTGGCCTCTACAACCAACCCCGGAGGAATTCCCCCATGCGCGCTGCTTCCATCCTGGCGTCCGGTGCCGCACTCGCCGCTACGGCGCTCCTGACCGCACCCTCCGCCCAGGCGGCACCGGCACTGGACGCCGGGCCCGCCGTGGCCTTCAGTTGCGGTACCGGCGGAACGGCGACCTGGCGGGCCGACGAAACGGTCCTGGTGCGCTCCGTGGCATCCGAAGGCGGAACAAGCTGGGGGCAGGTCAACCAGGGGAGCACCAGGACGGGCTGTGCGGCGTACGTCATCGGAAACAGCTACTCGAGTTGCGGCACGCTCTCGAACCGATGGGTCGCGGTCAACTGGAACGGACAGAAGGGCTACTCCAAGCAGGCCTGCATGACCAGGCTGTAAGCCGTGACGGGATGAGCGGAGGCGGCGATGGGCATGACCCTCACGGCCTGTGCAGCCCCTGATTCGCGCCTGCCGCGCTTCCGGGCGGGCCGGGGCTGAGCGTTCCCCGGGCGGTCGGGGCCGGAGGAAACCTCAATGCACAGGCCCCGGCCCGTGCGCCGTACGGGTGCCGGTGGCTTGTCGCACCGGCCCCCGCTGGCGGGAAATAGGCTTCCGGCAGATGACTTTCCGTGCAGCATGCACTATCACCGCGTCATCAGAGGTGCTCCCACCTGGGCCCGAGTGACCATGGACCGCCACATGGCCCGTACATCCACCTCTGGAGGATTCCCGATGCGCTCACGCGCGATCCTGGCCGCCGGTGCCGCTCTCGCCGCCGCGATAACCCTGATGACCCCGTCGGCCCAGGCGTCCACGGCCACCGTGCCCGACCCGGAAGTACCCGCCCCCTTCTACTGCATCATCGGCACCGAGCGCTCCTGGCAGGCGAACTACCTGACCGACGTCAGGAGCACGCCGAGCAACTCCGGGCGTTATCTGGGCTCCATCCCGGTCGGGGGCCGCCGGACCGGGTGCAGCGTGCCGACGAACGGCAACCCCGCCGGCCAGTGCGGCGGCGGCGACCAGTGGGTGATCATCAACTGGAGCGGGCACAAGGGCTACGCCCCGGCCAGGTGCATGCGGCCCGTATAAACCCGGGAAGACTTCCCCGGGCCGGGCGGCGCGGCCCGGGGAGCAGGCGACGAAGGGGCGGGGTAGCCCCCTGGGGAAAGTACTGAGCGGGCGCTTAGAATTGAGGCGACCGTCACACTCCGGCACTCGTGACCCCGCTGCTACCTGGCGGTAGCTTCCATCGAGTCCGCCCCCTCCACCTGGAGCCGTGATGCCCGAAGCCGTCATCGTTTCCGCCGCCCGCAGTCCGATCGGCCGGGCCTTCAAGGGCTCCCTCAAGGAGCTGAGGGCCGACGATCTGACCGCGACGATCATCCAGGCCGCCCTGGACAAGGTCCCGGGCCTCGACCCCGCCGAGATCGACGATCTGATGCTCGGCTGCGGTCTGCCCGGTGGCGAGCAGGGCTACAACCTGGCCCGGATCGTCGCCGTACGGATGGGGCTCGACCACCTCCCGGGCTGCACGATCACCCGCTACTGCTCCTCCTCCCTCCAGACCTCCCGGATGGCGCTGCACGCCATCAAGGCCGGGGAGGGCGATGTCTTCGTCTCGGCCGGGGTCGAGATGGTGTCCCGCTTCGCCAAGGGGTCGTCGGACGGACTGCCGGACACCCAGAACCCCCTCTTCGCCGAGGCCCAGGCGCGGACCGCCCGGGTCGCGGAGGGCGGGGCGGACGAGTGGCACGACCCGCGCGAGGACGGGCTGCTGCCCGACCCGTACATCGCCATGGGGCAGACCGCGGAGAACCTGGCCCGGCTGAAGGGCGTCACCCGCCGGGAGATGGACGAGTTCGGCGTACGGTCGCAGAACCTCGCGGAGGCGGCCATCGCGGCGGGATTCTGGGAGCGCGAGATCACCCCGGTGACCACCCCGGACGGCACCGTGGTCAGCCAGGACGACGGCCCCCGCGCGGGCGTCACGCTGGAGGGCGTCGAGGGCCTGAAGCCGGTGTTCCGCCCGGACGGCCTGATCACCGCGGGCAACTGCTGCCCCCTCAACGACGGCGCCGCCGCCCTGGTGATCATGAGCGACACCAAGGCACGGCAGCTCGGCCTGACCCCGCTGGCCAGGATCGTCTCCACGGGCGTCTCGGCGCTCTCCCCCGAGATCATGGGCTACGGCCCGGTGGAGGCGTCGAAGCAGGCGCTGGCCCGGGCGGGGCTGACGATCGGCGATATCGACCTGGTCGAGATCAACGAGGCCTTCGCGGCACAGGTGATCCCCTCCTACCGCGACCTCGGGATCGACCTCGACAAGCTGAACGTCAACGGCGGCGCGATCGCGGTGGGCCACCCGTACGGCATGACCGGCGCCCGGATCACCGCCACCCTGATCAACAGCCTCCAGTTCCACGACAAGCAGTTCGCGCTGGAGACGATGTGCGTGGGTGGCGGCCAGGGAATGGCGATGGTCCTGGAGAGGATGAGCTGAGCGGTAGCGGAGGGTAGGGGTCGCCCGAGGAACGAGGGCGGCACCTGCCCACAGCGGACGCGAAGCCCATCCCGACCAAAAACACCAGAGGATGAGCTGAGCGGTAGCGGAGGGTAGGGGTCGCCCGAGGAACGAGGGCGGCACCTGCCCACAGCGGACGCGAAGCCCATCCCGACCAAAAACACGCGCGGATACGCAGTAGCGGAGGGGCTGGTCCGGCGCGGAAACAACCGCGTTCTCCAGCCGTGATGGAAACTCACCCAGGCTGTGACCTAACCCCTCCCTCTGCTACATTTCCGCAGGTCAGCGGCGTCTACACGATAAACCCCGGGCCAAAAGTCCTGTCCAATTCGTGACGTATTGCACTGACAGGACCGGCACCACCCTTGCAAGCTGAGGTAGGAAGTCGGGGGTGTCGACGAAACCGGGAGTACGCCAGTGAGCGCCTTGTCTCTTGCTCTGCTGCTGACCACGGCCGCTGCCACGGCCGTGGGCGTCGCTGCTCTGCATGCCGCCCACGGGCTGCGCCGCCAGGTCACGGCTCTGCGCACCGAACTGTCCGCCGTCACCGTCGCCGCCCGGGCCACCGCCACGGCGGCCGCGACCGCCGCCGCCTCCGTGCCGCAGGCGCGGCACACCCCTGCCTCCGAGATACGCGCGGCCGTCGCCGAGGCGCTGGCCGAGGAGCGGGAGCGGGAGCTGGCCGAGGCCCGGGCCTTCTGGGCCGCCCAGGAGGCCAGGGACGCCGCCGACGCGCCCGCGCCGCTGGTGGGCGGGGTGTCGGCGCCCGGGTCGGCCGGGGCGCCCGGTGACGAGCTGCCCTTCTTCGTACCCCGGCAGGCGGATCTCGTCGGCCTGGAGGCCGTCGACTACGACATGGCCGAGGCGCTGGAGGAGCTGGCGGAGCTCGCCGATATCGCCGAGGCGCCGGACGCCCCCGAGTACCCCGAGGACTCCCCCGAGCTGGCCGCCGCCCGCCGCCGGCACCCCTCGCACCCCGACTTCGTCCCGGCGCAGTCGCCGGCCCCCACGGACCACGAGAGCACGGTGGCCCGGCTGGCCGAGCTGGCGGAGGCGCGGACCGAGCTGGCCGACGTACGGCCCGGACCGCTCGGCACGCTCGACGTGTACGTCTTCGTGGACGGTACGACGCTCTGTATGACCCCCGGCCACCGGGAGACCGCCGAGCGGCTCGCCCGGGCGCTGCGGGGCGGCGACACCCCCGTACTGCTCGGCGGGTCCGGGGTGTTCGGCGCGTACGCGCTCACGTTCCTCTGCGGCGAGGAGCCGGTCTACGTCCTCGCGGACCGGGTCATCGCCTCCCTCTAGCCTCCCCGGCCCCGGGCCGGGCCCGGCGCCCGCTCAGGGAAAGGCGCGGCGCTTCGCCGCCAGCACCAGTGCCACGGCCTCGTCCAGGATCAGATCCGGGTCCGCCGCTCCCGCGGCGGTCCCCGCGGACGGGGCCGTTCTCAGTGCCTCGGATCTCAGCGCCTCGGAGAAATCCGCTCCGGCCACCAGCACTTGGTCCGCGACCGCGAACAGACCGGCGTCGGGCATCGTCCGGGGCTCCCGGTCCGGCTCCTCCAGAAGCTGGGCACGCCGTGCCAATTCCCTGGCCAGTGCCAGTCCTTCCGCCGCCGCTCCGCGCGCCAGGCGGCTCTGGGGGGCCGCGCGCAGGGTGTCGGCGAACCGGTCGACGGCATCGAGCAGGGGGGTCGTATCAAGCACAGCGCAGCCTATGCACACTCCGCGGACTGTTGCCAATACGCGAACCCTCGGGCACGGTGTCGGGAAGGAGCACACGCGCAACGCGTCCGGAGGCGCCGATGTCCCCAGCCCCTGTCTTCTCCGAAGAGACCCACCGCAATCTGCTCTCCCGCATTCCCCATTGCACCGGCCGTGAGATCTCGGAATGGCTGCACACCGTCGAGGAAGGCCCTTCTCTCATCCGATTCGAGGAGAAGGTGAGCTGGCTCCGGAGTGAGCACCAACTGTCGTACGGCCACGCAAAGGCGATCATCCACGAGTACGACCTCCGGCGGGCCGCGCGCAGACTCCTCTAGGCGGCGCCCGCGGCGCCCCGGGAGGGCCCGCGGAGCGACGCCGAGCGGCAGTACCGGGCGGAGCAGTACGGATCAACGGGGAACGGGGAAACGGAAAGGACCCGCGGGCTTGCGCCCGCGGGTCCTTCGTCAGCCGGCGGTCACCGTGGTGACCTGCGGACCGGTCAGTCGTCGCCCTGGAGGATCGACAGCACCCGGAGCATCTCCAGGTAGATCCACACCAGCGTCATGGTGAGGCCGAAGGCGGCGAACCAGGCCTCCTTGCGCGGCGCGCCGTAGGTGATCCCGTCCTCGACCTGCTTGAAGTCGAGGGCGAGGAAGCAGGCGCCGAGGATGATGCCGATGACACCGAAGAGGATGCCGAGGCCACCGCTGCGCAGGCCCAGACCGTCACCGCCGCCGATCAGGGCGACGAGGAGGTTGACGGCCATCAGCAGCATGAAGCCGATCGCGGCGCCGATCACAAAGCCGTAGAACCGGCGGTTGACCCGGATCCAGCGCATCTTGTACGCGACCAGCACACCGGCGAAGACCGCCATGGTGCCGAGCACGGCCTGGGCGACGACGCCCGGGCTGATGTAGGTGCTGACGGCGCTGGAGATCACACCGAGGAAAACGCCCTCGAAGGCCGCGTAGGCCAGGATCAGCGCCGGGACGGGCTTGGCCTTGAAGGACTGGACCATCGCCAGGACGAAGGCCACCAGCGCGGCGCCGATCGCGATCCCGTACGACTTGCCGAGGTTGTCCTCGTCGACCGGGAGCAGCATCCACGCGAGCGCGGCGGTGACCACGACGGTACCGAGCGTCATCGCGGTGCGCGAGACGACGTCGTCGATCGTCATGGCGCCGGAGCGCTGCTGCTGGCCGCTGTCGGGCTGGGCGTCCGTCGGCGCGTACGGGTTGGTGGCGTACGGGTTGCCGGTGGTGGTGCCCTGGGCGTAGGGGTTGCCGGTGCCCTGGGCGTACGGGTTGGTTCCTACGGCGGCGCCCCCGGCCTGCGGCTGCGCGTTGAAGCCCGCCATGCCGTTGTCGCGGCTGAACCCCCGTCGCGAGAAGACCGGGTTACTGCTCCTCATTTCACTCCTTCATGGCCGCCCTGCGCGGCCTTAGCGACAAGAGTAATCGGAGGGCAAAGATCAGGCCCTCGTGCCAACGGAGGATCTTTCCGGATCGTGACCCTTTTCTCAGATCTTTTTCACCGGCCGGGCCGCGTTCCGGGGCCGGCCGGCGGGCAGCCCTCGGAGCCGTAGAGGGGGACGCCCCGCCGCCAGACCTCGCGGACGGCCCGGATCGCGGTGACGGACCGGGTGGGGTCGCCGTCGACGAGGAGGAGATCGGCCCGGAGCCCGGGCGCTATCCGGCCGCGGTCGGTCAGGCCGAAGCGGCGGGCGGGGGCGGCGGTGCAGGCGGTGAGAGCGGCGGCGGGGGTCAGTCCGGCGGCGGTCAGCAGCTCCAGCTCCCGGTGGAGCCCCTCGCCGTGGCGCGGCGCGAAGGGTGTGGCGTCGGTTCCGGCGAGCAGCGGCACGCCCGCCCGGTGCAGGGCCCCGGCGATGCCCGCGGCCCGGGCGGCCCGGCGCGGGTCGGCGGCGTGGATCACCTCGGTGTAGGCCAGCGTGGTGATGACGAAGACCCCGTGTCCGGCGGCGCGGCGGATCAGCCGGACGGTGGCGGGGTCGTCCGGGGCGGTGTCGCTCCAGACATGGCCGAGTCCGTCGACCCCGGCGTCCAGGGCGGTCGCCGCGTCGGCGGCGGAGGCGATGTGCGCGATGGTGAGGAGCCCGGCGCCGCGGGCTGCCCGGACGAGGGCGCGGGCGGTGGGGAGGCCGAGCGTGGGGACCGGATGGGCGGCGCCGGGCGCGGGTTCGCCGTCGTCGATCACGATCTTGAGGTAGTCGCTGCCTGCGGCGGCCCGGGCGGCGACGAAGGCGGCGGCCCCGGCCGGTCCGGTGAGGGTCTCGAAGGGTTCGGTGGCGTCCTCGGGGCGCGGCAGCAGATGGGCCACGTCCCGCATCACCCGGAGGGGGTGGCCGCCGGGGGCGGTCGCGAGGGTGCCGGCGCTGCGCAGGTCGGCGACGTCGTCGCGTTCGGCGGCGAGCCTGCGCTGCCGGGCGAGGTTGGCGGGCAGACAGAACATGTCCAGCTCGGTGGTGACGCCGTGGCGCAGGGCTTCGGCGAGGGAGCCGTCGAAGGTGTGGGTGTGGGCGTCGACGAGCCCGGGGAGCAGGGTCCGCCCGGCGCCGTCGACGACGCTGCCGACGGTGCCGGCGGCGATGGGGCCGGCGGCGGGGCGGCCGGGCGGGGCGGGGTCCGCGGCACACCCGGAGCAACCGGAGCAACCGGCCGGACCGGCGGGACCGGTGTCGACCGCGGTGATGGTGTCTCCGTCGACGAGCACGGTCGCTCGTTCCGCGGTGCGCCGCCCGTCGAAGAGGCGTACGTCGTGGATCAGGGTGCGCATGGCTGTCTCCCGGTTCGCCGTACCAAGATAGTTCGCCAGCGAATAGTACGCCGGATAATTATCTGGCTGACTATCACCCGGGGGCCGCCCTTAGACTCCGCCCCATGAACGACGCCACCCCCGGCCGCCCGGACGACCACCCCGACGGCCGCCCGGCACCCGGGCCGCCGGACCCCGCCGGGCGGCTCGTGGCGGACTGGCGGCGGGAGCGCGCCGACCTGGATGCGGACGGCGCCGCCGTCATCGCCCGGCTCTGCCTGCTCGCCGAGAACGTCATCGGCCCCGCGGGCGAGGCCGCGGTCCGGCGGCACGGTGTCGGCCGGGGCGAATTCGACGTCCTCGCGACGCTGCGGCGGGGCGGCGAGCCGTACACCCTCAGCCCTTCCGCGCTCGCCGCGGCCCTGACGACCTCGCGGGCGGGAACGACGAAACGGCTCGACAAGCTGGAGCGGGCCGGACTGGTGGTGCGCGGCGCCGACCCGGAGGACCGGCGGGGGTTCCGGATCACCCTCACCGCGGAGGGGTGCCGGGTGGCCGACGCGGCACTCACCGATCTGACGGAGGTGCTCGGCGGCTTCGCCCGGGCGCTCACCGAGCAGGAGCGCGCTTCGCTGGACCACGCCCTGCGCACCCTGGCGGACGCGGCGGACGCGCGGCGCGACGGCCGAGGCTGACGACTGACAGCCGACGGAAGCCCCTGGGCTCATTCGGGATTCAACGAAACTCGGGGTACCCCCGAGGGCGGCAGTGCCCGGAGCCGGACTCGAACCGGCACGCCCTCTCAAGGGGCAGCGAGGTTTAAGCTCGCCGTGTCTACCGTTCCACCATCCGGGCCTGGTGAGCGGCTGCGCTACGGGGCATGAGCCTAGCCTCGGACGACCCGTCAGCGGCCGGACCGTGGCCCGATGTTGTCTGATTTCATTACTGACTGAGAGGGCGTCAGCGCAGGTCAGGGCCGTGCGTCTGCACATGTCCCGACAGATGGTCACTCTCACGACTTCATGCGATTGACGGAAAGTCGACGCCCGTGCCCCTTACCGGCGTACGCCCCGCGCTACGGACCGCGGAAAGCGCCCCGGAAGTGCGCCCCGCACCCCCCGTCGTCCACCGGACGGGCGATCGGTCTCCGGCGCGGGGTCATACCCAAGGAGGAGGCTCGGGGGGCCGGGTGCGACCCAAGACGGCCCCGGGAACGGGCACGGGGACTGACGTCCGGGCCCCGGGGCAGACGAGACGATATTGACGTCCCCGAACGACATCCCGACAGGAGCCCTCCCTCGTGACCACCATGCACCTCACCCACCGCGCGGCCGCCGTCGCCGCGCGTGCCACGGACCTGTCCAAGGTGTACGGACAGGGCGAGACCCAGGTCGTCGCGCTGGACAACGTCAGCATCGACTTCCGCCAGGCCGAGCTGACCGCGATCATGGGCCCGTCCGGATCCGGCAAGTCCACGCTGATGCACTGCGTGGCCGGTCTCGACACCTTCAGCTCCGGCTCCGTCCGGATCGGGGACACCGAGCTGGGCAGCCTCAAGGACAAGCAGCTCACCCAGCTCCGCCGGGACAAGATCGGCTTTATCTTCCAGGCCTTCAACCTGCTGCCGACGCTGACCGCGCTGGAGAACATCACGCTCCCGATGGACATCGCGGGCCGCAAGCCGGACCAGGCGTGGCTGGAGAACGTGATCAACATGGTGGGCCTCTCCGGCCGTCTCGGCCACCGGCCCACGCAGCTCTCCGGCGGTCAGCAGCAGCGCGTCGCCGTCGCCCGCGCGCTGGCCTCCCAGCCGGAGATCATCTTCGGTGACGAGCCGACCGGAAACCTCGACTCGCGCTCCGGCGCCGAGGTGCTGGGCTTCCTCCGGAACTCCGTGCGCGAGCTGGGCCAGACCGTGGTGATGGTGACCCACGACCCGGTGGCCGCCTCCTACGCGGACCGGGTCGTCTTCCTGGCCGACGGCCGCATCGTCGACGAGATGCTGGACCCGTCCGCGGACGGCGTCCTCGACCGCATGAAGGCCTTCGACGCCAAGGGCCGGACGAGCTGACCCAGGCCGCCTCCCCGCCCGGCTCTCACCACAGGACTGAATGACAATGCTCCGTACCGCTTTGCGCAATGTTCTTGCGCACAAGGCCCGGCTGCTGATGACCGTGCTCGCCGTGATGCTCGGCGTGGCCTTCGTCTCCGGCACCCTGGTCTTCACCGACACCCTCGGCAACGCCTTCCGCAAGCAGTCGGCGAAGGGCTTCGAGAAGATCGCCGTCCAGGTCGAAAGCCCCACCTGGGGCGAGGGCGAGACCGAGTCCGGCCTGCCGGCCGGCACGCTGGCCCGGATCCAGGGCCTGCCCCAGGTCGCGGAGGTCACCGGCCGGGTCACCGGCTTCGCCGGTGTCGCCGACCAGAAGGGCAAGCTGATCGGCAACGGCTGGTCCAACACCGGCAGCAACTTCGCCCCCGGCAAGGACGGCAAGGACCCCTCGTACGACTTCACCGAGGGCAACGGCCCGGCGAACGCCGGGGAGATCGCCCTCGACAAGGAGACGGCGAACAAGGGGAAGTACAAGGTCGGCGACAGCATCCGGGTCGCCACCAACGGCCCCGTCGCCGAGTACACCCTCTCCGGTGTCTTCACCACCGAGCTGGGTTCGGTGAGCGCGGGCGGCAGCATGGTGCTCTTCGACACCGCCGTGGCCCAGAAGCAGTATCTGAAGCCGGGCTTCTTCAGCACCCTCACGGTCACCGCCAAGGGCTCCGCCACCGACGAGCAGGTCCTCGCCGCGGTGAAGCCGCTGCTGCCGGAGGACGCCAACGCCCAGACCGGCACCAAGCTGGCGGCCGACGAGGCCGACATGATCAAGCGCGAGCTGAGCGGCCTCAGCACGATGCTGCTGGCCTTCGCCGGAATCGCGCTCTTCGTGGGCATCTTCCTGATCGCCAACACCTTCACCATGCTGGTCGCCCAGCGCACCCGTGAGCTGGCCCTGATGCGCGCCGTCGGCGCCTCCCGCCGCCAGGTCAAGCGCTCGGTGATCCTGGAGGCCGGTCTGGTCGGCGTCCTCGCCTCCGCCGTCGGCTTCGGCCTCGGCCTCGGCCTCGCGGTCGGCCTGCGCTCGCTGATCGGCTCCATCGGGGCCAAGATCCCCAACGGTCCGCTGATCATCTCCCCGACCGCGGTGATCTCCGCCGTCGCCGTCGGTGTGATCGTCACCGTCCTGGCCGCCTGGCTGCCCGCCCGCCGGGCCGCGAAGATCCCGCCGGTCGCCGCCATGAGCAGCGTCCACGCGGTGGCCTCCGCCAAGTCCCTGCTGATCCGGAACATCATCGGCAGCGTCATCACCGCGGGCGGTCTGGCGCTGATCGGCGCCGGTGCCGGTGCGAACGACGGCACCAACGGCCGGATCATGATCGCCGTGGGCGCGTTCTTCGCCCTGATCGGTGTGATCGTGCTGATCCCGCAGCTGTCCCACCCGCTGATCGCGATGGTCCGCCCGCTGATGGTCCGGGCCTTCGGGGTCTCCGGCAAGCTCGCCGCGCAGAACGCGGTCCGCAATCCGCGCCGTACCGGTGCCACCGCCTCCGCGCTGGCCATCGGGCTGACCCTGGTCACCGGTCTGACCGTGATCGGAGTGACCGTCGGGCAGGCCATCGACCGGATGACCACCGACAACATCCGGGCCGACTATCTGGTCTCCATGTCCAGCGGTACCCCGCTCGACGTCTCGGCCGTGGACGCGCTGGGCAAGGCCAAGGGTGTCGAGGGGCTCTCCCGCAAGCAGATCAGCAACGCGGAGATCAAGGGCTCCGACCAGATGATCACCGGGGTCGACGCGGCGGACTTCGACAAGGTCTTCAGCATCAAGACCGTCTCCGGCTCCCTGAACACCCTGGCCCAGGGCCAGCTGGTGGTCGAGGAGAAGACGGCCGACAAGCAGAAGTACAAGGCCGGGGACAAGCTGCCGCTCGTCTTCGAGCGCGACGGCAAGAAGACCACGAAGACCATGACGGTCGGCGCGGTCATCGCCGAGAACGAGCTGTTCTCCTCCTACGTCGTCGACCACAAGGTGCTCTCGGCCTTCGAGGAGAAGCCCCATATCCCCGAGGTGTGGGTGAAGATGGCCGGGGGTGAGACCAAGGCCAACGAGCAGGCCCTGATCGACTCCCTGGGCAACAACCCGGCCATGTCGGTCATGGACAAGCAGGACATCCGCAACTTCTTCGGCGGCATGATCAACACGATGCTGAACATCATGTACGGCCTGCTCGCCATGGCGCTGATCATCGCGGTCCTCGGGGTCGTCAACACCCTGGCGATGTCGGTCTTCGAGCGCCAGCAGGAGATCGGCATGCTGCGGGCGATCGGCCTGGACCGGCGCCGGGTGAAGCGGATGATCCGGCTGGAGGCCGTGGTCATCTCGGTCTTCGGCGCGGTGATCGGTGTCGGCCTCGGCGCCTTCCTCGGCTGGGCGATCGGCGAGACCTTCAGCAGCTCCATCCCCAACTACGAGCTGGTGATCCCCTACGGCCGGATCGCCGTCTTCCTCCTGCTGGCCGGAGTGGTGGGTGTGCTGGCCTCGCTGTGGCCCGCCCGCAGCGCCGCCAAGCTGAACATGCTGACGGCCATCAAGACCGAGTAGCCGGGACAGCCGGGCAGGACCGCCCGGCGGTACGGACGGGCGGTACGGACGGGGAGGGGCCCCGGGATCACAGGATCCCGGGGCCCCTCCCGTACGCCGGGTCCCCGCCGGCCGGCCGCCCGCCGGTCAGTTCCAGATACGTGCCCGCAGCGGCAGGCCCGAGGCGCCGTCGCCGGGCGTCCGTACCGCGAGGACCTGGTTCACCCCGATCCGGTTGCGCTCGAAGGAGAGCGCCGACGCCACCATGTAGAGCCGCCAGACCCGGGCCCGGCCGGGCGAGGTCAGCTCGGCCGCCCGCCGCGGCTCGGCCTCCAGCCGCGCCACCCAGCGGCGCAGGGTCAGCGCGTAGTGCTCCCGGATCGACTCCACGTCCCGCACCTCGAACCCGGCGGTCTCCAGCGCCGTCACCGTGGACCCCAGCGGAGACAGCTCCCCGTCCGGGAAGACATAGCGGTCGATGAACTCGTCCACGTGATAGGCCGCTT
Organism: Streptomyces sp. NPDC003691; assembly: GCF_053981115.1. NCBI lineage: Bacteria > Bacillati > Actinomycetota > Actinomycetes > Kitasatosporales > Streptomycetaceae > Streptomyces > Streptomyces sp. NPDC003691. The sequence goes on from NZ_JBSFNQ010000023.1 coordinate 44,165, forward strand.
CGTCGGCCTCCGGGCGGCGGGCGATCTGGTGGTTCAGCAGCCGCCCGCCCGGCTTCAGCAGTCCGTGCAGCCGGGCCGCGTACTCGCCGTAGCGGGCCGCGCCGACATGCTCCGCCATCCCGATGGACGAGATCGCGTCGTACGGCCCGTCCCCGACGTCCCGGTAGTCCTGGACCCGGATCTCGATACGGTCCGTCAGTCCGGCCTCCGCGATCCGCTTGCGGGCATAGGCGGCCTGCTCGCGGGAGAGGGTGACCCCGGTGACCCGGGCGCCGTACTCGCGGGCCGCGTGGATCGCCATCGACCCCCAGCCGGAGCCGACGTCGAGCAGCCGGTCGCCCTCCGAGAGACCGAGCTTCCGGGCGACCAGGTCGAGCTTGGCGTGCTGGGCCTCCTCCAGGGTGGTGACGCCGTCGCCCCAGTAGGCGCACGAGTAGACCATGGAGGGGCCGAGGACGATCGCGTAGAAGTCGTTCCCCACGTCGTAGTGGTGGCTGACGGCCTGCCGGTCGCGGCGCCTGGTGTGCGAGGTGCCGCGCCGCCCGTGCACCTCCTCCGGGGGCGGCGGCGGGGGCGGCAGCAGGCCGCCCAGGAGGAACAGCTCCCGGACGGCGGACCGCACCCGGGGATCGCGCAGCCGCCGGAGCCCGTTCCAGCGGGGAGCGGCGGCCTCGGGCCCCACCGCCCACACCACCCCGGCGAGCGTCTCCAGCGCGGTGTAGAGATCGCCCTCGACATCCAGCTCCCCCGCCACCCAGGCCCGGGCGAGGCCCAGCTCGCCGGGGCTCCGGAGCAGGCGCCGCAGGGCCCGCCGGTGCCGTACGACGAGGACCGGTCCGCCCGGTGGCCCGGCCTCCGAACCGTCCCAGGCCCGGATCCGCAGCGGGAACGGGGTGCCCAGCAGGGACTCGGCGAGGGCGGTCAGCTTCGGCGCGACTCGGGTCATGGGCGCACACCTCCGTGGGTTCCCGCGTCCGGCGTCTGCGGACGCTGGGGTTGCCGGATTGCTGTCCGCCACAACAACCCGCCTACGGGGGGTGCTTCCCCGCCCGCTCGCCGTATGACCGGAAATACGCCCGTCGGCCCCGCACCGAACCGCCCGCACGGACGCGCCGGGGGGCCCGCGGCACCTGTTCCGGGTACGACAGAGGGGCCACCCGCACCACGGAGGCGGGCGGCCCCTCTGTTTCAGAGTGCCGTGGAGCGGGCCGGGCTCAGGAAGCCTTGGCCTTCTCGGGGGCGGCGGCGGCCGCGGGGGCGGGCGCCGGCTTGGCGGCCTCGTAGAACTCCTCGCGCGGGGTCTCGATCGCGCCGAGCGACACGACCTCGCGCTTGAGGAACATCTGGAGCGTCCAGTCGGCGAACACCCGGATCTTCCGGTTCCAGGTCGGCATGGCCAGACCGTGGTAGCCACGGTGCATGTACCAGGCGAGACGGCCACGGAGCTTGATCTTCATCTTGCCCATGACGATCATCGCAACGCCCTTGTGGAGGCCGAGGCCGGCCACGGCGCCCTTGTTGGCGTGGCTGTACTCCTTCTGCGGGAAGCCCCGCATACCGGAGATCACGTTGTCGCCGAGGACCTTGGCCTGGCGCAGCGCGTGCTGGGCGTTCGGCGGGCACCAGGCGTTCTCCACCCCGGCCTTGCGGGCGGCCACGTCCGGGACCTGGGCGTTGTCGCCCGCGGCCCAGATGTAATCGGTGCCCTGCACCTGGAGGGTGGTGGAGGTGTCCACATGGCCGCGGGGGCCGAGCGGCAGGCCGTAGCGGGCGAGCGCCGGGTTCGGCTTCACACCGGCGGTCCACACGATGGTGTTGGAGTCGACCTCCAGGCCGTTCTTCAGCACCACATGGCCGCCGACGCAGGAGTCCAGCGACGTCGAGAGGTAGATCTCGATGCCACGGCCTTCCAGGTGCTCCTTGCCGTAGGCGCCGAGCTTGGGCCCGACCTCGGGAAGGATCTTGTCGGCCGCGTCGACGAGGATGAAACGCATGTCCTCGCGCTTGACGTTGCGGTAGTACTTGGCCGCGTCGCGGGCCAGGTCCTCGACCTCACCGATGGTCTCGGCACCGGCGAAGCCGCCGCCGACGAAGACGAAGGTCAGAGCCTTGCGGCGGACCTCCTCGTCGGTGGTGGAGTCGGCCTTGTCCAGCTGCTCCAGAACGTGGTTCCGCAGGCCGATGGCCTCCTCGATGCCCTTCATACCGATGCCCTGCTCGGCGAGGCCGGGGATCGGGAAGGTACGGGAGACCGCACCGAGCGCCACGACCAGGTAGTCGAAGGGCAGCTCGTACGCCTCGCCGACCAGCGGGGCGATCGTGGCGACCTTGCGGTCCTGGTCGATCGTGGTGACCCGACCGGTGAGCACCTCGGCCTTCGGCAGCACGCGTCGCAGCGGGACGACGACGTGCCGGGGCGAGATGCTGCCGGCGGCGGCTTCGGGGAGGAAGGGCTGGTACGTCATGTACGAACGGGGGTCGACGACCGTGACGGTCGCCTCGCCGTAGCGCATCTTCTTCAGAATGCGCCGGGCCGCGTACAAGCCAACGTACCCACCGCCTACGACGAGGATCCTGGGACGCTCCGTGGTGCTCATGCCATCGAGTATCCACCCCCCTGGGAGGGGGTGCTCGTGAGCCCCTTCACAAGAACGGTGTCCCCCTCTGCTACACTGCGCGGCCCTCGTGATCCAGATGACATGGCAAAGGGGGAACCCGGCCGGTGGTCCAGTCGTTGGGAACCCCTCGTGAGCTGGACGCTTGGGCCTTGCGGAGGCGATTCCCCCGCATCTGGTTCACACGCCCGAAACAGGCCGAAGACCCCTATGTAAGGGTCCTGTCGGGCCCTTGGACCGGACGGAACGGGCCTTTCGGCCCTCCACCGCCCCCATCAGGCCCTTTTTCCTTGTGAAGAACTTCACGAAGTTGGTTTCCGGCCCCTCGCGGGGCGGTCCGGAGGCCTGCTTTATACGGGCCTTATGCCGGATTTATACGAGAGACCAGGCAATGCCGTCGAGGATGTCGTGCTCGCTGACGACCACCTCACGGGCCCCGGTCCGCTCCATGATCCCGAGCAGGACGAGCGCGCCCGCCACGATCACATCGACCCGGCCCGGATGCATCACCGGAATCGCCGCCCGCTCGTCATGGGTCGCGGCGGCCAGCGAACGGGTGATCTCCGCGACCGTCTCGCGGGAGATCCGCGCATGGTGGATCGCCGCCCAGTCGTAGCGGTCGAGCCCCAGCGCAATCGCCGCGACCGTGGTCACCGAACCGGCCAGACCGACCAGGACGGCCCCGCTCCGCAGCGGCACGGACTCCTCGGCCAGGTCGAGGGCCGCCTCGACGTCCGCGCGGATCGCCGCCAGCTCGGCGGGGGCGGGCGGATCGCTGCGGACATGCCGCTCGGTCAGCCGTACGCAGCCGATGTCGACGGAGCGCGCGGCCGCCACGTGCTCCCGGCCGGTGACGAACTCGGTGGAGCCGCCGCCGATGTCGACGACCAGCCGCTCCTCGTCCCCCGGCAGCTCCCGGGTGGCGCCGGTGAAGGAGAACTCCGCCTCCTGCGCCCCGGTCACCACCTCGGGCTCGACCCCCAGGATGTCCAGCACACCGCGGACGAACTCGTCGCGGTTCTCGGCGTCCCGGGAGGCGGAGGTGGCCACGAAGCGCACCCGCTCGGCGCCCAGGTCCTTGATGACGGCGGCGTACTCGCGGCAGGCGGCGAAGGTGCGCTCCAGCGCCTCGGGCGCCAGCCGCCCGGTGCGGTCCACCCCCTGGCCGAGCCGGACGATGACCATCCGGCGGTCCAGCTCGGTCAGCACTCCGGTGGCCGGGTCGAGATCCGCGACCAGCAGCCGGATGGAGTTCGTACCGCAGTCGACGGCGGCGACCCGGGTCATGCGGAGCCCTCCCCCGCGTCCGTACCGCACGGGCTGACACAGGGGCCCTTGGCCCACCACTCCGGCAGCATCGCGATGGCCTCGTCGCCCAGCGGGTTCACCCCGGGCCCGGCGGCCAGCGAGTGGCCGACCAGGACATGCAGGCACTTCACCCGGTCGGGCATCCCGCCGGCGCTCGGGAAGCCCGTCAGCTCCTCGATCTCGTCCCGGCGGGCAATGTAGTCCTCGTGCGCCGACCGGTAGGCGGCGGCCAGCTCCGGATCGGCGGCCAGCCGCTCGCTCATCTCCTTCATCACACCGTTGGCCTCCAGCGTGCCGATCGCGGAGGCGGCGCGCGGGCAGGTCAGGTAGTACAGCGTGGGGAAGGGGGTGCCGTCGGGCAGCCGGGGCGCGGTCTCGACCACGTCGGGCAGTCCGCAGGGGCAGCGGTGGGCGATCGCGCGCAGGCCGCGCGGCGGCCGCCCGAGCTGCTCCTCGAAGGCCGCGATGTCCGCGTCCGTGGGGGCGGTGTGCTCGGTGGTGGGAGGAGGGGTTTCCATGCCTGCCTTGGGTCCGGGTCGTTCCTGCTGGTGCTGCTGGTACTGCTAGTACTGCTGGTGCCGGGGAGAACGGGGTACGGGACGGCTCACTCGCGGTCCGCGGTGTCGACGCCCTCCCAGACGTTCGAGTACCAGGGCCGGTCGGCCGAGCCCTGGTCGGTGCGGCGCGTCTCGGCCGCCTCGGGGTCGATCATCGTATAGCCGGTCTCGCCGGGCTCCACGTAGTGCAGATGCTCCCGGGCCAGCTTCCTGATGTACATATCGTCCTGGAGCCGGGCCTTCTCGTCCCGGAGCTTCTCGACCTGCTCCTCGGCTTCCTTCCGCCGGTCCTGCTGCTCGGCGATCTCACCGCGCTGGGAGACGTACTGGCGCATGGGGTAGGCGAGGGCGACGACCAGGGAGCAGACGATCAGGGCGAGGAAGGCGGCCCGGCCGGTGAGCCGGGAGCGGCGGGCCTGCCGCTTGTTCTGGGAGCGGTAGACCCGGGCGGCCGTCTGCTCGCCGAGCAGACGCAGCCGGGTCGCCGTGGAGAACCGGTCGCCGCCGGATCCGGCACTCTTCCGGGCCATGCCGTCCGCCTCCCCTGCTCCGCGTATACGTGCACACGTCCCCGGACACGGTACGGGACCGCGGCCGGGGACGTGGCGCACGACGGGCGGCTACCGGCCCGGTTCGCCTGCGGAGGCGCACCGGGCGGCAGCCGGCCGTGCGGGGATCAGCCCTTGAAGCGGGGGAAGGCGCTGCGGCCCGCGTAGACGGCGGCGTCGTCGAGGATCTCCTCGATACGGAGCAGCTGGTTGTACTTGGCGACGCGCTCGGAACGGGCCGGGGCGCCGGTCTTGATCTGACCGCAGTTGGTGGCGACCGCCAGGTCGGCGATGGTGACGTCCTCGGTCTCGCCGGAGCGGTGCGACATCATGCACTTGAAGCCGTTGCGCTGGGCCAGCTCCACCGCGTCCAGGGTCTCGGTCAGCGAACCGATCTGGTTGACCTTGACCAGCAGGGCGTTGGCGGAGCCCTCCTCGATACCGCGGCCCAGACGCTCCGGGTTGGTGACGAAGAGGTCGTCGCCGACGATCTGGACCTTGGAGCCCAGCTTGTCGGTGAGGGCCTTCCAGCCCTCCCAGTCGTCCTCGAACAGCGGGTCCTCGATGGAGACCAGCGGGTAGGCGGCGACCAGCTCCTCGTAGTACGAGGTCAGCTCGGCGGCGGAGAGGGCCTTGCCCTCGAAGTGGTACGCGCCGTCCTTGTAGAACTCGGAGGCGGCGACGTCGAGCGCGAGCGCGATGTCCTGGCCGGGGGTGTAGCCGGCCTCCTTGATGGCCTCCAGGATCAGGTCCAGGGCCTCGCGGTTGGAGCCGAGGTTCGGGGCGAAGCCGCCCTCGTCGCCGAGGCCGGTGGAGAGGCCGCGGCCCTTCAGCACCTTCTTGAGGGTGTGGTAGACCTCGGTGCCCCAGCGCAGCGCCTCGGAGAAGGACTCCGCGCCGATCGGGGCGATCATGAACTCCTGGATGTCGACGTTGGAGTCCGCGTGGGAGCCGCCGTTGAGGATGTTCATCATCGGAACGGGCAGCAGGTGCGCGTTCGGGCCGCCGAGGTAGCGGAAGAGCGGCAGGTCGGAGGCCTCGGAGGCGGCGTGCGCCACGGCGAGGGAGACACCGAGGATGGCGTTGGCGCCCAGCGACGACTTGTCGGGGGTCGCGTCCAGGTCGAACATCGCCTGGTCGATCAGGCGCTGCTCGGTGGCGTCGTAGCCGACCAGCTCGGGGCCGATCTGCTCGATGACGGCGAGGACGGCCTTCTCGACGCCCTTGCCGAGGTAGCGGTTCGGGTCCCCGTCGCGCAGCTCCAGGGCCTCGAAGGCGCCGGTGGAGGCTCCGGAGGGCACGGCGGCGCGGCCGGTGCTCCCGTCGTCGAGGCCGACCTCGACCTCGACCGTGGGGTTGCCCCGGGAGTCGAGGATTTCCCGGGCTACGACGACGTCGATGGACGGCACGAGCATCTCCTTCTGGGATGTGACGCGTGGGGTGCGGGTCTCTTGGGCCTTGCGCCAAGAGCCTAACCGGACGGGGGGCGTCGGCCCGCCGATGCCCGCCCCCTGGGACGAAAAAGAGTGCGAAGAACTGCGGTGGTGGGCAAAAGCCGCTTACCTACCGATGAGTAAGGGTTCTCACCTGCGCCTCCGTTCGCTCAGACGGGTGCACGGAGGTGTTTTCCCGGGGCCGTACGGAGCAGTCGGCGGGGGCAGCAGGAACCCCGGACCGGCGCGTACGGGGGAAGCGCGCCGGCCCGGGGTGCGGGGGGTCGGACCCGTGGGGGGTGGACCGCAGGGGGGAGCCGCGGTCCGGGTCCTGGAGGGGCCGATTCCGGGGAGGACCGGCCCGGGTCCGGGCGGCCGGGCGCGGGCCGCCCCCTCAGGGAGCGGCCGGCCCGGGATCCGGACGGCGGGGTCAGCTCAGGTCGAGCAGCTGGCCCGGGAAGATGACGTCGGCGTCGTCGACGATGTCCTTGTTCAGCTCGAACAGCTTCTGCCAGCCGCCCTCGACCTGCTCGGCGTCGGCGATCCTGCTCAGCGTGTCGCCGGCCTTGACCTCGTACTCGCCGTCGCCCTTCTCGAAGCCCTTGGCCGGGGCCTGGGACTTCACCGGGGCCGGGGCCGCGGCGCGCTCGGAGCGGGTGGTCGGGGCCTCGGCACGCTCCTGCTTCGGCTGCGCGGGCTGGGCCTGCTGCTTCGGCTGCTCCTGCTTCGCGGGGGCCTGCTCGGCGGCGGCACCACCGTACGGGGTGTTCGAGAGGCCGACACCGCACTTCGGCCAGGCGCCCTTGCCCTGGCCCGCGAGGGTCTTCTCGGCGATCGCGATCTGCTGGGCCTTGGAGGCCAGGTGCGCGTTCGAGGCGTACTGGGTGCCACCGAAGGCGGCCCACGTCGAGCTGGAGAACTGGAGGCCGCCGTAGTAGCCGTTGCCGGTGTTGATGGACCAGTTGCCGCCGGACTCGCACTGGGCGACCTTGTCCCACTCGGCGGCCGTGGCGGCGGAGGCGGAGGTGGCGCCCATGATCGGGGCGGCGATGGCGGCGGTGGTGATGCCGGCGAAGGCGGCGAAGCGGGCGGCCTTGGACGGGCGGCGGTGCTTGCCCTTGCTGGAAAACAGCATGGTGGATCTCCTCACCGACGCCTGCGAGGTGAGCTGTCGGGTTCGGGCGCAGTGAGTGCCCGGCCGTACGGCTCGCGTCGTACGGCTTCACCCCAAGCCGGGTGTCCACCGCCCTCACGGGCAGCGGACGGGACCGGCACAAACCTGGGTCCCCCGCTCCTGCCTTCGGCGCTCTCGCGACGACTGTTCCCCCCGACCGACGGCAGGATTCGGCGTGACGGTCAGCGGTGCCCGCTTTGGCGAGCGGTCCAGACCGTAGTCACAGGCGTCCCGGTTCTTCAAAGACGGAACATCAGGGTCAAAACGCCCATCCCGCCCCTCCGGAAACAGGTATTTCCGCAGGTGACACACGGAATGCAGGATTCCGGAAGAGCGGGGGCAACGCCCGGAGCGAAGAGACTCATGTCTCACTTACACAGAAACGGACATATGCCAGCAAAATAGGGCGTCAGTTTCGGTGCCCCGGGGGCTACTTCGCCTGGAGATCAAGGCTCTGGCCAGGCAGGATGAGGTCGGGATCAGTACCGACGACCTCCTTGTTGGCCTCATAGAGCGCCGGCCAGCCGCCGGGGACCTTCTTCTCCTCGGCGATAGCCCAGAGATTGTCGCCGGAGCGGACCGTGTAGCTGCCGTCGGCCTGCCCGGCTTCACCCGTACCGTCCGCACTGCCGGTCTTGGCCGGAATGCCCGTACCGCCCTGATCGCCCTGGTTCAGGGCATCGGTACGGACCTCCTCGCCGGACCGGGAGGTGCGGTCGGGGCCGGAGGCGCGGGACGGGTCGACCGTGTCCACGCCCGGGGTCCCGGGGTCCTTCGGGGCGCCCGTGCCGGTACCGGCCGTACCCGACGGGGCCGCCGGGGCGGTCTCGTCGGCCGCGGGGGCGCCGCGGTGCTTGCCGGTGCCGTCGGCGGCGGGCTTGCCCGGCGCCTCCTTCTTCTCCACCGGCCCGGCGGGCGGGGTGACGGAGCTGCCCGGCACCTTCTCCCCGGCCTTCGGGGGGTCGGCCGGGGCGTCACCCTTCGCCGCGTCCGTACGTCCGGCGGCCGGACCGCCGGGCACCGGGTCGGCGCCGCCCGGGCCGGCCGTGGCGTCCGGGGAGCCCGCGGCCGCGCCGAGACCCGACACCGTCCCGCAGGACGGCCACGCCTTGGCGCCCTCGGCGGCGAGCACCTTCTCCGCCACGGCTATCTGCTGCGAGCGGCTGGCCAGGTCGGGGCGGTCGGCGTAGGACTTGCCGCCGTACGCCACCCAGGTCTCCAGGGAGAGCTGGAGCCCGCCGTAGTAGCCGTTGCCGTTGTTGACGGTCCACTGACCTGCGCTCTCGCATTCCGCGACCCGGTCCCAGGCCGCGGAATCAGCGGCGGATGCCGAGGTGGCGCCGAGGAGCGGGATCGCGATCGCGGACCCCGTCACCCCCGCTGCGACGACCAGGGCCGGTGCCTGTCGAGGACGGCGATGTCGACCATTCCCGGAGAGCATGCGGTGCTGCCTTTCGCGTGACGGCTGAGACGGGGGTGAACGTAGCCGCACTCGAACGCTTGTCACAAGTCGATGCAGCGGAGATCACGCGAGGATCACGAATATGACGATGCGTCATTTCCGGTCGGTGTGAACTCCACCGGAAGGGTGCGCAGTCCACGCATGATCAGGCCGCCGCGCCAGCGCAAATCGTGATGATCCACCGCCTGCCGCAGGTCGGGAAGGCGGCGCAACAGGGTCGCGATCGCGGTCTGTCCCTCCAGCCGGGCCAGCGGCGCACCCAGGCAGTAATGGATGCCGTGCCCGTATCCGAGGTGCTGATTGTCACGCCGCGCGAGGTCCAGAACATCCGGCCCGTCGAAGCGCTCCGGGTCCCGGTCGGCCGCCGCCAGCACCACGAGCACCGGATCGCCCGCCGCGATCTCCCGGCCGCCGATGGCCAGCGGCTCCCTGGCGTACCGCCAGGTCGCCATCTCCACCGGGCCGTCGTAGCGCAGCAGCTCCTCCACGGCCGTCGCCAGCAGCGCGGTCTCCCCCGCGGCGAGGGACTCCTGGAGCCGTGCCCGCTGCTCCGGATGGCGCAGCAGCGCGTGGACCCCGTTGCCGATCAGGTTGATGGTCGTCTCGAAACCGGCGAAGAGGAGTACGAAGCACATCGCGACCACCTCGTTCTCGGTGAGGTGCTCGCCGTGGTCGCTGGCCCGGATCAGACCGGAGATCAGATCGTCGTCGGTGTCCTCGGCGCCGAGGTGCTCCCGCTTGCGGTGGATCAGCTCGGCGAGATAGCCGCGGATCCGCTTCACGGCACGGGCCACACCGCCGCGCGGGCCGCCGCCGTGACGGATCATCATGCCCGCCCAGTCCCGGAGGTCGTCCTGGTCCTCCGGCGGCACCCCGAGCAGATCGCAGATCGCGTAGATCGGCAGCGGGAACGCGAACTCGTGGATCAGGTCCGCGCTGCCGCGGGCCGCGAAGCCGTCGATCAGCCGGTCGGTCAGCTCCTGCACCCGCGGCTCGAAGGCGGCGACCCGGCGCGGGGTGAACGCCTTCGTCACGAGCCGGCGGAGCCGGGTGTGGTCCGGCGGGTCGATGTTCAGCAGATGCGTCATCAGCCCGGCGCTGCGCTCGCCCGGGATCCCGGTCTTCCCGCGGGCGTGCGCGGGCTCGTCGTGATGCACCGGGTTCTTGGAGAGCCGCGCGTCGGCGAGCGCCTGGCGGGCGTCGGCGTACCGGGTCACCAGCCAGGCGTCGACCCCGCTGGGGAGGGTGGTGCGGTGCACGGGGGCGTGGGTGCGGAGCCAGGCGTAGGCGGGGTACGGGTCGGTGGCGAACTCCCAGGTGAAGAGTTCGGGCCGGTCCCCTTCGGGGGGACGGGAGGGGGGATGGGCGCTCACCCCCCGACGCTATCCCCTGCGGGGCGCGTGGGGCGGTCCGGGGCCTTGCGCCCCGGGGCCCTGGGTGTTCCCGAGCCCCCGGGGTGTCCCGCCCATTCCAAGGGGCTTGGGACCATGCGCCCAGGGGCGCGGGGAACTGCGCGAACGGCCCACGACGGCCCGCGGCCGACGGTCTCTCCGCAACCCCTACGGTCTCCCCCGCGGGGGAGAGCCGCCTTCGCCGTACGGCGAAGAGAGACCGTTGCCGGTCCGGCCGTTTCGTCGGCCGCGCGCCGCCTGTGGCTTGTCGCGCAGTTCCCCGCGCCCCTGGGTACTTCTCCTCAAGCCTTCTCGCAGAAGGCGGGAGCCCCAGGTGTCCCGGCCCGGGGCCATCGGCAGGAGACGGGCACTCCGGGCGGCCCTGCCCGGGGCCATCGGCAGGGGCGGGCGCTCCGGGGCCGGGGCCCGGGGGACTCCGGGCCCGGGCCCGGCGAGGGGGGCGGGGCTACTGCGGGAGGGATTCCCGGGTGCGGATGGTGGTGTGGTAGGTGCGGGCCGCTGCCCGCAAGGCGGCTTCCGGGTCCACGCCCTCCGCCTCCGCCGCGACCGCGAGGGCGAGCAGCTCGTACCCCACGCCCTCACCCCTCGGCAGCGGGACGTCCAGCCCCGCGACCCGGACCCGGGACGCCAGCTTCGCCGCCAGCGCCAGGCCCGGCTGGCCGAGGGGGATGCCGTCGGTGACGGAGCCCCGGTGCTTCTCCTCCGCCTTGGTGCGGAGCCAGATCCGCCGTACGTCCTCCGGCGTCTCCGCCTCCTCGTCGCCGAAGACGTGCGGATGCCGGTGGACCAGCTTCGCCACGATCGTCGCGGCGACATCGTCGACGGAGAACGGCTCCGCCGGGTCCTCCTCGGCGATCCGGGCGTGGAAGACGACCTGGAGCAGTACGTCGCCCAGCTCCTCCCGCAGCTCGTCGCGGTCGCCGCCCTCGATCGCCTCGACCAGCTCGTACGCCTCCTCGATGGCGTACTTGGCGAGGTCCCGGTGCGTCGGCACGGACGACCACGGGCACTCCACCCGGATCCGGTCCATGACCTGGACCAGGTCGAGGAGCCGGGCGCCGGGCAGATCGTAGGAGCCGGGCAGCAGCTCCAGATCGGGCATCCCGCCGCGGCCGGAGCCGGCGAGCCGGGCGAGGCCGTCGGTCAGCGCCCGGTCGCCCTCGCCGGAGACCAGGACGACGACCGTCGTACCCCCGGCGCAGAGGGCCACCAGCGCGGGCGCGTCCGGATCGGCGATCCCGACCTCCACCCCGGCCTCGCGGAGGTACGGCAGCTGGGGATGGCCGGGGTCGGCGCACAGCACCCGGCCCGCCTCGCGCAGGACGCCCCACGCGGGCCAGGACAGCAGCCCGGGAGCGACCCGGTGGCTCGTGGTGAGCAGGACGATGCGCCCGTCGGGGTTGTTGGAGGTCACCCCCCGAACCTACCCCGGCGCCCGCCCCGCCCCGCTCCCCGCACCCCACTCCCCGCGAGCGGCCGACGGCGAGCGGTCAGGCGGTGGGTTCGGCGTCGGCCGGCGGTGCCTGCTTGGTGAGCTGGGTGATCCACGGCGCCCGGTACTCGCCCAGCTCCAGCTTCTTGTTGTCCCAGGCCCCGTACCGCGGGTTCACATCGATGTCGAGGGATTCGGCGGCCTTGGTGAAGACCGCGTTGAGCCGCTGCTGCCCGTCGGGGGTGTCGGCCGCGCCGATGGACTCGGCCAGCTTGCCGATCAGCAGCTCGCGCTCGACGACCTCGCCGACCCGGTCGGGGGCGACGCCGCGCTGCTGGAGGAAGGTCGCGGCCAGCGCCTGCTCGCCGCCCGCCTGCTCGGCATAGGCGGCCCGGGCCTGCTGCAACTCCTTGCGGGTGACCGTGACGCCCGCGTCGTCGGCGGCCTTTCTGACCACCTCGTCGACGAGCAGGTCGAAGAGCTTGGCCCGGCCGAGCTGGCCGGTGTTCGCGATCATCTCCGCGCCCTGGGGCGCCTTCTCCTGGGCGGCGCGGACGTCCGCGACCCGGGCCTGGAGCGTGGACACCTCGATCCGCTTGCCGTCGACGACGGCGGCGGCACCCGGGTGGGCCTCGTTGCCGCAGGCGGTGAGAAGGGGAGCGGCGACGAGCAGAGCGGCGGAGACGGAGATCGCGGTGCGACGACGGCGGTGCAAAGGAGCCTCCAGACGAGGTTTGTGCGACGAGTCACAAAGTCCTGCGGTGACCGATGGTAGGCAGTCGGCGGGACGGGGGCCACTACTTCACCGCGACTGTTTTGGTCCAACGAGGCGCCCGATGCGGGGGATACGGAAGATACGGACGAGGCCGCCCGAAGCGGCGGGCCGCCCGGTCCCTCAGCGGCGCTCGGTGGAGCCCACCGGCTCCGGCGGCTTCGGCTCGCCGCGCTCCCCCGGTTCCGGGCGGAGCATGATCGTGCGGGAGACCACGAAGGTGACCGGGATCGCCGCGGCGGCCGCGATCAGCGGCGCGTACCGGTCGTCGAAGCCGAGGACGTCGACCAGGAGGTAGACCCCGCTGGTGGTGACCGTGAAGTTGGTCAGATTGGAGAGCGGGAAGAGCAGGAACTTCCGCCAGGTCGGCCGGGTCCGGTAGGTGAAGTACGAGGTGAGGAAGAACGAGCCGATCATGCTGAGGACAAAGGCGACGACATGGGCGGCGACGTACGGCATGACGTTGAGCAGCAGCAGGTACAGGCCGTAGTAGGTGCCCGTGTTGACCGCGCCCACGAGGGCGAATCGGACCAGCTGGCCGCGGATCGTCGTCTTCTCGCCGGTCACTCGGTCACTCGGTCTTTCGGTCGCTCGCGCGCTCGGTCGCTGCGCTGGGGCCGGACGGCCGGGCCGCCCTTGCGGGGAAGCGTACGGCATGGCGGACCACCGGCCGGGCGCTCCGGAGCACGGCCCGCGCGCGGCGGGGTGCGGCGGGGTACGGCGGGGTACGGCGCACCGGGCGGCCCGCCCGGTACCAGGCCGGGCCCGGCGGTCAGCGGTGGAACTGGCGCTGGCGGGCGAGGGCCCGCCGCAGCTCCGCGGGGAGCTGGTGGTACGGCCCGTAGACCCGCTCCGCGTCGTACAGCAGGGCCTGGAGCTGGTGGTGCGCCCCGGTGTGGTCGCCGACGGCGAGCAGCAGGTTCCCGATGCGCTGCCGTACGTCGAAGGCCCGGGCGGTGTCGCCCGCGCTCTCGTAGTAGGGGAGGACGGCGCGGTACTCGGCGACGGCCGCGGCCGCCTCGCCGAGCTGTTCCAGGCACTGGGCCGCGTCGTGCCGGAACTGGAGGGTCTGGGCGTCGGCCGGGCCCGCCTCGGCCGCCCGGTCGTCGGCGAGCCGCCGCAGCTCGGGCAGGGCGCGGCGGTACTGGCCGTCGTCCATCAGGGTGGTCGCGTACTGCTTGCGCAGGATGCGGACGACCGGGGAGTGCTCGCCGTGTTCGGCGGCGGCGGCCGGGAGGATGCCGCCGAGGATGTCCACGGCGCGGGTGATGCTGCCCTCGCCGAGGAGCTTCTTGACCTCGTCGACGGCGGCGGCCACATCGGGCGGCCCGCCGGGCGCCGCCGCCGCGGGCGGTGGCACGGGCGGCGGGGGCGGCGCGGCGGCCGCGGCCCCGGCACGGTCGGGCCAGGGCGCGTGCGGGCGGAGGAAGGGCCGGGTGGGGTCGAGCGGCCCGCCGGGTTCGCCGCGGCGGGGCAGCAGCGGCGCCAGTGCCCCGTAGACCTCCTGCGCCCCGGACGGCCGGTGCTGGGGGTCCTTGGCGAGCAGCCGCAGCACCAGGCCCTCCAGCGGCTCGGGGATATCGGGGCGGACCCGGCGGACCGGCAGCGGGGGCTCGTAGAGATGGCGGTGGAGGACACCGAGCGCGGTGGAGCCCGCGAAGGGCACATTGCCGCTGAGGAGTTCGTGCATCAGCACCCCGAGCGCGTACAGATCGGTGTACGGGCCGACGGCGCCGCCCATGGCCTGTTCGGGGGCCATATAGGCGGGGCTGCCGATGGGTGAGCCGGTATGGGTGAGGCGGGTGGTGTCGGTGTCGATGACGGAGGCGACGCCGAGGTCGAGCACGGTGACCGTGCCGTCGGGCTTGATCATCACGTTCCGCGGTTTGAGGTCGCGGTGGACGATGGGGACGGCGTGGACGGCGGCGAGCACCGCGCAGATCTGGGCGGCGACGCTGACGGTCCACTGCCAGGGGTACGGCTCGTGCTCGGCGAAATGGTCCGCGAGGTCGGCGCCGTCGACGTACTGCATCACCAGATACAGGTCGTCGCCGTCGCTGCCGGCGTCGTGGACGGTGACCAGCCCGGGGTGGGTGACCTGGGCGGTGACCCGGCATTCGCGGACGAAGCGGCGGCGCATCTCGTCGGCGGCGGTGCCCTTGGTCATATGGTCCGGGCGGAGCAGTTTGACCGCGACCCGGCGGTCCAGCCGGCCGTCGTAGGCGGTCCAGACCTGGCCCATGCCGCCCTGGCCGATGACGGTGGAGAGTTCGTACCGGTCCGCGATGACGCGTCCGTTCACCGGTCCCGCTCCCCGCGGTCCTTGCGGAGGTAGTCGCTCAGCTCGTCGAGTTCGGCGCGGACCTGGTCGATCCGGGGTCCGGCGGCGGGCGGCGGCGGGGGTACGGGGGTGCCGGGCGCGGGGGTCCCGGTGGCGCCGGGGACGGGTCCCGGAGCGGAGCCGGGCGCGGCGGCGCCCGGGTGGGCGGGGTTCCCCGGAGCTGCCGGGTGCGCCGGGTTCACGGGGTTCACCGGGTTCACCGGGGGATAGCCGTAGCCGGGGCGCTGCGGCGGATAGCCGTAGCCGGGGGTGGTGGCGGCCGTACCCGGGCCCTGGGGGGCCGGGCCGAAACCGTAGCCCTGGCCCGCCGCCGGACCCGCCGCCGGACCGCCCTGGTAGCCGGGCGCGGGCTGCCACTGCCGCCGCAGCTCGTCCTGGGTGCGCAGGTCGATGACGAAGAAGTGGACGGCGACCGCGAGGCCGACGGCGCCGAGGCCGAGGATCGCGGTCGCGTCGGCGCCGTTGACCTCGTCCGTGTTCGGGTCGGAGCCCCAGATCCCCATCAGGGCGAACAGGCCCATGGTCACCAGGCAGCACACCACGAACAGCAGCCAGTCGACGGGCTTCCGCCGCATGACGGCGACCCGGAGCATGGTGAGCCAGGCGAGCATGCCCCAGGTGAGGACGGCGAGCAGCAGGAAGAGGGTGCGCAGCAGGACGACCGCCACCGCCGAGGGCGGCTGCTGGCGCGGTGGGGCGTAGCCGGGGCCGTGCATTCCTGCTCCTGGGGACGAGGGCCTGGGTACGAACGAGGGTATACACCGGGGACGGCACCGTCCCGGGGTATAGCGGGACGGAATGTCGGCGGCTCCCGCTACCGGTTCCGCCGGTGCTTGCGGCAGGGCGTCCGGCGGGGGTTCCGGTTGGCCGCGGGTGCGGCCGGGGCGGGCCGGGAGGCGGTCACGCCCCCCGTTCCGGTTCGACCGTGCCGTCGGTGAGTCCGTCGTACAGCCCCTGGACGAGCTGTTCCCCGAGCCGTCCCGCGAGCCGGAGCGCGTCCTCGAAGGCGGCCAGCGCGCGGAACCGTTCGCCGTACCGCCGCTGGTCGGCGAGGGGGACCCGGGGCAGTTGCAGTCTGCGTACGTCGAGCCGGGTCGCGGTGGAGGCGAAGCTGCTGGCCTGCCGGGTGTTGGCGGTGCCGCGGAGGAATCCGGCGAGGAACCAGGGGTCCAGCGCTTCCGGCGCGGGGCGCAGCAGCTGGAGGTTGCGGCCGAGGACGGCCCCGGCCGTGGTCTCGTCGACGACCCGGACGACGGAGGCGCCGCCGAGGACGGGGATCACGATGTCCCCGGCGCGGGTCCGGACCGGCTCGTCGTCGGCCGATTCGGGCAGGACGCCGGTCGGCGGGGTCCCGGCGACGACGTCCTGTTCGGTGAGGACGGCGCCCCGGCCGCCGGGCGCGGGGCGCCCGGGGTGGCCGCCGCCGGGCACGGCGGAGCCGGTTCCGGCGCGGATGGTGAGGGCGCCGGACCGGGCCAGCTCGCCGACGGTGGTGGAGGGCCAGGGCGCGGGCCGGGTGGTGGCGGCGGGTGCCGGGGTCAGCTCGCCGGTGAGGCGCAGGGTGTCGGTGAGCCGTTCCCGTACCCGCTCCAGCTCGTCCGCGTCGCCGCCACCGGCGGCGGGCGGCACATGGCGGGCGGGCGCCAGGTCGACATCGTCGTCGAGGAGTTCGATGACGGGGACGGCCCGGCTGAGCCCGGCCCGGTCGGTGCCGTCGCCGCCGCCGTGCCCGTCGAAGGGCTGCCAGATGTCGAGGACGGTGTTGTGCACGGCCTGCCAGTCGACCCGGTCGCGGCCGCCGCCCGCGCCGCCCGTGTCGGCCGTGTCGACGACGAGGAGTTCGGCGGGGGGTGTCCGGCCGGGCTCGGGGCGGCGCAGCACCCAGAGGTGGAGCGGGATGCCGTACGGCGGCGCGGCGCCCGCGGGGAGGGCGATGACGGCCCGCAGGGCGCCCCGGCGGAGCAGTCCGGCGCGGATCCGGCGGCCGGAGCGGCGGGAGGCGGCGGCGGGCGGCATCAGCAGGACGGCGGTGCCGCCGGGCCGCAGCCGGGCGAGGGCGTGCTGGACCCAGGCCAGTTCGGATTCGGTACGGGCCGGGAAGCCGTACTCCCAGCGGGGGTCGTAGCCCAGCTCGTCGTGGCCCCAGTTCCGCTCGTTGAACGGGGGGTGGCAGAGGACGGCGTCGGCGTGGGTGTCGGGGAAGGCGTCGGCGCGCAGGGTGTCCCCGGCCCGGGCGCCGACGGTGACCTGGGGTCCGCAGTGCAGGGCGAGCCGGAGCGCGGTGAGGGCGGTGAGGGCGGGGTCGCTGTCCTGGGCGAGCAGGGCGGCGGGGTGCTCCACGGCACGCAGCAGGGTGCCGGTCCCGGCGGCCGGGTCGAGCACGGTGGTGCCGCGGGCGGGGTCCGGGGGCGCGGCGATGGCGGCCATCAGCGCCGCGGGCCCCGGCGGGGTCGGGGTGTACTGGCGGATATTGGCGTCGAGGAAGCGGCCGAGGAGGAATTCGTACGTCTGGCGGGGCCCCAGCTCGGCGGCGAGTTCGCCGACGGAACGGAGGAAGGGCACGGCGGCCGGGGCGAGGGCGTGGCCGCCGCGCAGCGCGGGGGCGAGGGCTTCGAGGCGGTCGTCGCCGAAGCGCTGGGCCAGGAACTGTTCGGCGGCGGTGGGCAGCAGCTCGGCCATCCGCCGGTCGTCCGCGGCGGTCAGCTCCTGCCAGACGGCGGGCCGGTCGCGGACCAGGAGCAGGGCGACACCGGCGCCGGTGAGATCGGCGGCGGCGGTGGCCGGATGGTCGGCCAGTTGCTGCCAGACCCGTTCCCGGAGCGGGACCTCGGCCAGCTTCCCCTGTTCGCGCAGCCAGCGTTCGACATCGGCGAGCGCGAAGGAGGGGCTGGTCTCGGTACCGCCCACGGGCTTGGGGAAATCGGGGTGCCGGCGGCGCCAGTTGCTGACGGCGGCGCGCCCCACGCCCGCGAGCCGGGCGATGCCGGCCGCGGTGACTTCGCTTGCGGACTCGGGCACCTGGCCGCCTCCGTGATCCGTTCCGGATGTCCCGGAGCCTGTGTGGTGTCGCTGATTGTGTCGCTGATCATAGCGACGTTTACACGAGAGACCACTTCACATGGAGGAGAAATTGCTCCATGAACTTTCATGTTGACTCCGTTCACAGGCTCTGCTCTTATTGACCCGGCGCTTCACGGAGGGCCCGGCCCGCCTCCACGGCGGTGTGAACACTCTTCGGTGTTCCCCGGGTCCGTCCCGTCTCCGCCGCCACCGCCACCGCCACCCGGAAAGGGCACGCCCATGCCGCATGACGTACGACAGCCTCCGCTCGGCTCGACCACCCGTGCGGCCCGTTCCTCCGGTGACCCCGGATGGGAGCCGGGCGCGGGGGCGGAGCCGGAACCGGGCTGGGGCGGCGTACCGGCCGCGGCCGTCCGGTGAAGCACGTCCGGAGTGCGGCGGGTACGGGGGTCCCGCCGTTCTCCGGCCCTCCCACCACGGCGCCGCCGCTTCCGGCCGGGCACTACACGTACGGCACCACCATCGCGACGGCCGCCGGCACCGCCAACCAGCCCTGCACCCACCGCCACCGCAACCGGCCGGGCACCACGCGCCCGGCACCGCAACGGCCACTGCCACTGCCACTGCCACCAGCACCAGCACCAGCACCAGCACCAGCACCAGCACCAGCACCAGCACCAGGATCCGGAGAACCGTCATGCCGCTCATGCCCCGCTCCCGCCGCCGCCCGATCGCGGTCGCGGCCCTCGCCTCGGCGCTCGCGCTGACCGCGACCGGTTGCCTCGGCGGTGAGGACGAGAAGGCGAAGGGCCCCTTCGGCGGCAAGTCGAACAAGGAGGTCATCGAGTCCGCGAGCACGGCCACCAAGGCCGCCAAGTCGCTGACCATGACCGCCGAGGGCAGCATGGCGCTGGACCGGACGAAGAAGCAGCGGCAGGTCACGATACGGATGGCCATCCACGACGGCGGCCGGTGCAGCGGTTCGATGTCCGTCGCGGGCCAGGGCAAGGTGGACATCGTCGTCTCCGGCAAGGACGCCTATATGCGGCCCGACGAAACCTTCCTCCGCACCCAGCTCAAGCAGTCGGACGAGACCGGCCCGGCGCTGTCGGCGGCCGAGATCAACGGTGCCGTCGGCATCATGAAGGGCAAGTGGCTGAAGGAGGACGCGGCCTCCCCCGACATCAAGGAGATGGCCGAGTTCTGCCATCTCGACGCCGTGCTCAAGGACCTCGGCGCCGAGGGCACCGCCGGGGTCGAGCGGGCCGGGGAGACCACGGTGAACGGACAGAAGGCGCTCAAGCTCACCAACCCCGTGGAGGTCGGGACCGCGAAGGGCAAGGCCAAGGTCAAGGTCACGGAAGAGCTGTACATCGCCACCTCGGGCAAGCCCTATGTCCTCAAGATCGTCGGCTCCCCCGAGGACGCGGAGGCCGGGGAGCTGATCACGGCCACGTTCTCCGACTTCGACAAGGCACCGCTCCCGAAGATCCCGGCCCCGGCGGAGATCATCGACCCGGACAAGCTGGGCTGAGCGGAGCCGTACGGGACGGAAGTCCCCACCGGACGGAGCGGGGTGGAAACCGACGGGGAGGTCGGCGCCCACCCCGCTCTCCCGTGCCCGGCCCCGCCCGGCCCGGCGGAATCCCGGCCTCCTGACCGCCGCCACTCTCGCGGCGGGCCTGTCGTCCCACGGGCCCCGAGGATCAGCGGTTCCCGAAAACGGTGTCCAGTGCCGCCGTCAACCGCTCGGGAAAGGCGGCGACGACGGCCTCGGCACCGGGGTGGTCCTGGAGGAAGCCGTCCCACTCCACCTCGTCCAGCACCGCCCGGTACAGCTCCGTGCCGAGCGGATCGCCGTGGCGTTCGCCTGGCCACTCGCCCACTTCGCGGAGGACCCTCTCCAGCAGCTCCACCGGCATCGCGCAGCTCTCGGCGAGCAGCACGGCGTCATAGACGTCCTTGCCCTGCGGATACATGTCGCAGCCGATCCACATCAGCTTCCAGGCGAGCGACAGTTCACGGCTCGCCGCCGCGATCCGTACACCCGCGACCTCCGCCGGTTCGGCGGGCACGGGCATCCGCTCGTTGAAGACGAAGTCGAGCTGTACCTGGCCGTTGGGCAGGCCCGGGGCCGCCCAGGGCAGCACCAGCCGACGGCCGGGCACCCGCTCGTAGGTCCAGATGTACTCGGAGACCGCGCCGGAAGCCGACAGGTGGAGACCGGTGCCGCGCTCCCGGGCCAGTTCCTCGGCGGCCGCGGCGATACCGTCCAGCATCTCGCCGGTACGCGGCTCCTCGATGCGCCAGGAGTCCGGGACGACGACGAAGTCGATGTCCCGGGGCGACCGGGCCGCCGGGCCGAACCAGGCGGACATCAGCATGCTGCCGCGCAGCACCAGCGAATCGGCCCAGGGCGTCGAGGCGACGGCCGCGAGGACGAGTTCCAGCGCCTCGCGCCGGGTCTCCTGCCAGCGGGCCCGCAGCTCGGGGTCAGGCACGACGCCGTCGCCGGGTCGGTAGGCGCCGTAGAAGTGCTTGAGCGCCGGGTCGAACACCCGGTGCCGTACGGCTCCGGCTCCGATCCCCGCGGTCAGGGTGGCGGCCGTCCCGGTGCGGCGCCGCTGCTCCTCCGGCGGTTCGCCGGCGAAGCCGGGGCCGTTGGGGATAGGGGGCGGCCAGGTGGATCCGTTCATATGTCCTTCTCCCGCTTCTCCGGCCGCGCCGGGCTGTCCGGCGCCTGCCGCCTGTCCGTCTTCGCTGCGCTCTCTGCGTCCTTCGGGCTCTCGGGGCTATCCGTACTCTCCAGCCAGCCGTCGTCCACGCTCGGATCACTGTCGGAGAGCACGAACTCCCGCTCCTCCGACAGCACCGCGTACCCTCCGGCGGCGAGCGCCGCCAGCAGTTCGTCGCAGGCCCGCCCGGCGGCGTCGGCCGGGCCCGGGTGCCGCTGGGTGACGAAGCGCTCGTGCCGTGCCCCCGGCAGGACCCGCCGGGCGTTCCACGACAGATGCGCGCCGTGCGGGACGACCAGCGCCTCCAGGGCGGGCCGGTCGTAGTCGGCGGGCAGGGCGAGCTTGAGGTGGTTCTCGTAGTAGCCGCCGCCGGGGCCCGCGGGCTCCCGGCTCCACGGCACCGTCTCGACCTTCACCCGTACCGGCTCGAACCCGGCCTCGCGCAGCCCGGCCACCACGGCGTGGTGCCCGGTCCGGTCCGGCAGCGTCAGCATCGGCTGCTCCGCCATCCGGCCCCGGGCCAGCACAATGCGGGTGACCTTGAGCCCCCGGCCGGCCGCCCAGGTGTCCAGGGCGGCCAGTTCGTCCCCGGTCCGGCAGCGGACCGTCACATGCGTCTCGTACACCGGTCCGATTCTGGCAGCGGGACCGGACCGGCGGCCAAGGAATAACCCCCGGTCAGGAGTGGAAGCGGACCCGGACGATCAGAGCCTCGTCCGGCAGCCCGTCGAGATAGGCGCGGGCTCCCCCGCCCACCGGAGGTACCGCTCCAGCGCGTCCACCCCGTCCGCCACGAAATCCCGGTGCCGGACGGCCTCCAGGAGCGCTTCGGGGGTGAGCCACTCGTACGACGCGATCTCCGACGGGTCGGCGGCGAGCCGGTCCGTGATCACCACCTCATGGAGCCCCAGCCAGTAGGGGCTGATGACACCGCGGCACAGGTACGTGAAGAGGAGCCGCGGCGCCGCTACGACGCCCAGCTCCTCGCGGAGCTCCCGGGCCGCGGCCTTCTCGTACCCCTCGCCGACCTCCACCGCGCCGCCGACCAGCCAGTTGTACGCGTCCGGGAAGCGTGAGACGCCCGGCGGTCTGCGGTGCACCAGGATCCGGCCGTCGGGGCGGCGGCAGACGGTGGTCGCGACGCGGTGCAGCCACCCGTTCGCAATGGCCTCCCGCCGCTCCACCACCCCCAGCACCCGGTCCTGCCCGTCGACCCGCTCCACCGGCTCACTCATGGGCGGAGCGTCTCAGGAACCGCACTGCCTGAGCATCATGTTTCTGTCCGGGGCCGTGACCGCAAGCTCGTACTTCAGCGCCACCTGCGCGAACCGTACGGCGTACGAACAGCGGACCGCCTTGTTCGGCGGCAGCCAGGACGCCGGGCCGGAGTCCCTCTTGGCCTGGTTGGCCGGGCCGTCGACCGGGAGGAGGTTGAGCGGGTCATTGGCGAATCGTTCCCGCTTCTCGGCGGTCCAGCGCGCGGCGCCCATCCGCCAGCCGTACGCCAGCGGCACCACATGGTCTATCTGCACCTCGGCGGCCTTCGCCTTCTTCCAGACGATGTCCTTGCCGGTGTACGGGTCGGCGAGGGTCATCGCCACCACGACGCAGTCCGAGCCGTCCCGGAACCGCAGTTCGCGGCCGTCGCGGCGAATGAGGTCGTTCCGGGTGTCGCAGCCGTTACGGGCCAGGGGTACGCCGTCGGTGCTGTCGCTCCAGGCCCGGCCGAACTCCGCCCGTTCGTAACCGGTCCCGGGGCCGCGGCCCTTGGTCCGCAGCGACCCGATGAGTTTCCGCGCCGCGGCCCGGTCTCCGGCGGCGACGGGCGCGAGGCCGGGGCGCGTACCGTCGGGATTGGCCAGCGGAGCGACCGCACCGGGCCCACCACCTCGCGCGCCCTCCGTCTCCGGTGCGCCCTCGCTCTCGCAGCCGGTAAGCAGCGCCGCGGTGCCGAGCAGGGCGATCGCATACGTTATGGGGGCCTTGCGACTCTTCTTCACCTCGGCAGAGTACTGATCGCGACCCTCCGGCCCCGCCCCTGGCGGGAGCGTTGTCGGCGCCGCGTGTCACGATCGGAGCCAGCACATATCAGGGGCGGGGCGGGCGCGGTCAGCGGCCGGCTTCCACGGGAGGGACAGCACTATGGGCGCCTGGGACATCGGACCCTTCGACAACGACACCGCGGCCGACTTCTCGGGCGATCTCGACGACAGGGAGCCGGAGCAGCGTGAGGAGCTGATCCGCCGCACCCTCGCCAAGGCCGCGGACACCGCCGCTTCGGCCTTCCTCAACAGCTACGACGGCGACCGCGGGGTGGCCGCGGCCGCCCTGGTCGCGGGACAGTGCCCGGACGGCGAGACGGTGAACCCGAGCTACGGCCCGAAGAAGCCGGTCCCGGTCCTCTCCCCCGACCTCCGCCCCCTGGCCGTCGCCGCCCTGGACCGCATCACGGCCCCGGAGTCGGAGTCGGCGGAGCTGTGGGAGGGCGAGGACGCGGTGGAGTGGGGCAACCGGGTGGCGAGGCTCCGCGCGGTCCTGGCGGCGGGGACCGGGGCGGCGCAGTAGCGTCTGTCCGGGCTGCTCGCCGTCGCGGGCTCCGCGGGAGTCGAGTTCATATGTGAGGGGTCCGGTCAGGAACGGCGAAGTTCGGCCGGTCGGCCAGGACGCTTACCCGATCCTGGGCGCCACTGAGTAACGCCGACGCCCCGGCCCCCCACTCCGTCGACGGGTCGGTGGCGCACCCGCACCGATTCCTACGACGCCATGTATTCGATCTTCGGCGCCGTGTGGTTCACAGACCCGGCCCAGTTGTTGCCGCTGGTCGCCGCCCGGCTGAATCCGGGGGGCGTGCTGGCTTTCTCGCATCCCCCTGCCATCCCCGGCGCGTACGGGCCCCAGGGCATGTACAAGGGCGGGTTCGCGGGCAAAGCCATGTACACGTACCGGTACAGCTACACGCCCCGGAAGTGGGCGAACCTCTTGTCCGGGGCAGGGTTCAGGGACGTGGAAGTGCAGGTACTGGACGCCCCGGCGAAAGGCCATATCGGCACCTTGCTTGCCCGTGCGGTCAAGGCATAGGACCACGCACCGAACCCGGCCGGACTACCACCGGATCTCGTCGTCCGGAGTCGGCCCGGCACCGTGCTTCAGTGCGCACGGCGGGCAGGCGTAGTACACGACCGGCGGGCCGCTGGCGCGCTCCACAGAACCGACGGCGACAGGTATGCACGTCTCGTTCCCGCAGTGGACGCACCGGGCGCCGAAGGGCTCCGGGGAATGGGACAGGAGCGCGTCTCGGGTCATCCGTACACCTCTCTCCACTGCTGCCGCCGTCACGGCGAGGGCTGCGACTCGGGCCGGTGGCCGAACTCCTCGTGGCGGCGGAGAACACGGCAGTCGGCGGCGCGCGACTGGTCACCCGCGTGTTCCGCCCGCTGCTCCTCGTCCGCCAGCTCCCGGCATGTCTCGCACCCGGCGGCCATCTGTTCCGTGAGTTCCTCGGGGCCGTTCATGCGAACTCTCCTCTGCTGCTGCGCTGGTTGGCCTCGGCCACGGCGGTGGTCAGGGCGTCGGAGGTGACCGCGGGGCGCAGATCGCCGGGGAGCGCGTCCCATTCGCAGCCGCCGTTCAGCGGGCGCAGGTAGTAGCGGTTGCTGAACCGGTCCATCACCCGGCCGGTCCGCTTCCGGGCCACATCCGTCACGGTGTCGCCGATCCGCGGCTCCCACGGCGGTGCGGGCTGTTCGTCAGTGGACACGGGCACACCTCCGGCGCAGCCTGACGGACTCGTTCTGCAACAGCCGCCGGAGCCCGGCGAGCGCGGTGACGAGGGTGTTCCGGTCGGTGGCGTATCCGGTGCGCGGCACCCAGTCGGGCGCGATCCCCCAGAATCCGCCGGCGGCGATCAGGGCGTCGAGCTGGGACTGGTGAGTGGGGTCCTTCGGCCGGGCGCCGGGCGCGATGCGCTGGGCAGCGGGCATGACTGCTCCTTTCCGTAGCGATTCCACTACAAGAAGCTTCAGAGTTACCTAGAATTGGACCCTCCTCAACGTTGCTCTGCCGGAGGACACATTGGTAAACCGCAAGGAGTTGAATCCCGACGCATCACCCGAAGCTGCTTTCGGAGCACGCTTACGCAGCTCACGCGAGTCCCACGGCTGGACCCAGGATGAGCTGGCCGAACGTATGGGCTATACGGGAAGGCATATCTCCGCGGTCGAAACCGGCCGCAAGCCTCCGACTCATCGCTTCGCAAGGGCACTTGACGTGGTCCTGGAAATCGAAGGAAAGGCCGAATCCTTCGAACGGGCGTGGGGTGAACTCCGGCACGGAGTGCTGCTGGAGGGATTTCCGGAGTACGTGGGCTACGAGTCCAGGGCCGTTGAGATCCGGCTGTACGAGATCGGCATCATTCCGGGGCTGCTACAGACACCGGAGTACGCCCGGGTACTGGCCGACAGCGCGGTGCAGCGCGGGAGCATCACTCCCGAACTGGCGGATGAACGAGTCTCGTTCCTGGCGGATCGGCAGGCAACGCTGATCCGGCCCACGCCACCGATGGTGATCGTGGTGATGGACGAGAGCTGTGTCCGCCGACGGGTGGGCGGGCACAGGATCATGGAGGCTCAGCTCGACCGGCTGGCCGAGTTCGCCGCACAGCCCAACACCATGGTGCAGATCGCCCCGTACGACATAGGAGAGCAGAGGCCGTTCGACCTGCCGGTCAATCTGCTGACGCTCAAGGACCGGTCCGTGGTCTCCTACGCCGAGTCCCAGACACAGGGGCACTTCGACCGTCACGCGCCATCCGTACTGCCTATGTTGACGGCCTACCATCAGCTACAGGCCGTTTCAGCCTCCCAGGCGGAATCCGTGGCCATGATCCGCGAGCTACGAAAGGGCTCCCCGTGACGACCGCATCCCCCCGCTGGTTCACGTCCTCGTACAGCAACAACGGCGGCAACTGCGTCGAGGTCGCCGCCAACCTCGCCATAACCGACGGCACCATCCCCGTCCGCGACTCCAAAAACCCCACCGGCCCCACCCTCGCCCTCCCCACCAGCGCCTTCGCCGCGTTTGTCGCGGGGGTCAAGGGCGGGGAGTTCCGGGTCGGCTGACCGGACCCGTACCCGTCCGGCCCCGCAGGGGTACGGCCCCGCCGCTCCGGTGAACAGAACGGCGGGGCCGGCCGGTGTCAGTCGTGTTCCTCGCCATGGAGACGGTGGCCGAGATCCGTGGCCCATTCCAGAGCCCAGGTCCGCAGTTCGCCGATCCGGCCGGGAGTGAGGCCGTAGGCGAGGAACTCTTCGTCCTCGTACCAGTCGGCTCCGATGAGACGGTCACGAAGGTCGTGCAGGCTGAACTCGGTCCGGGCATGGCGACGCCCGAGAAGTTCCAGGTCGGAGATAGTGCGGTCCCGGGCGGCGGCATGAACGTCGATGAGGTCACGGACAGCGCCGCGGTCGGCCAGGGCACGTACCTTGGTGCCGACGACGTCGTCCAGCGCGAGGACGGGCCCGTGCTCGCTCCGGGCTGGCGGAGCCCAGAAAGCCTCCTTGAGGATGTCGACCTCGCACTCGTCTCCGGTCTCGGGGTCGGTGACGATCAGACGCCCGGACAAAGGGTCGGTGCTGACCTCACGGACGGTCCAGCCGTAACGGGCCAGGCCGTCGGTGACCGTGCGGACGATGTCGGCCATCGGGGCGGGGTTCTCGGTGGCGACGTCCAGGTCCTGGCTGAGGCGGTTGACCAGGCCGTGTGCCTGGACGGCGTAGCCGCCGGTGATGACCAGAGGGTAGGGATGGCCGATGGAGAGGACGTCCGCGAGCAGTCGGCGGTGCAGGTCGCTCAGATTCACGCGGCGGCCACGGCGGGGGCGAGTTCGGGGAAGACCGCTTCCCAGACGTCACGCGCGGCGCGGGGAATCAGGGTGCGCAACACGGGCCACTGGCCGACAAGCAAATCGGCGTCGAGGTATGTGGTGAGGTCGTCTCGCTGGCCCTCGGCCAGGAGCGTCCGGTAGAGGCTCATCCGGGAGCGGGGCCGGTCCAGGTCCCAGGTGCGCAGGCCGGACCAGACGATGTGCAGGGGAAGGGTGACCGTGCCGTGGCGGGGACCCGCCAGCTCGCTCAGTTCTCCGGGCAGCCGCGCGGCATAGCGCGCCCGCAGGATTTCGGCGGCGGACAGTGGACCGGGGGTGGGCGGGACGGCGGTGGCCATACCGACATTATGGGCCCGTGCGGCGGGTACGGGGCCGGAACCGGGCCCTGTACCCGCCGCACGGGTTCGCCGGTCAGCTCCCGAGGATCGTCGTCAGGAACTCGCCCGTCCACGCCAGCAGCTCCCGGCCCACAACCGGCTTGCCGCCGATCTTGCCCGTGGTCGGGCGCGGGACCAGGATCTGGTTCATGGCCGGCTTCACGACCGTGCGCGGGTAGAGGCGCATCAGGCGCAGTTCCTGGGACTCCCGCAGCTCCACCGGGGCGAAGCGGATGTTGTTGCCCTGGAGGACGATCTCGCCGACGCCGCAGGCGCGGGCCAGCATCCGGAGGCCCGCGACCAGGAGGAGGTTCTCGACCGGCTCGGGGAGCTTGCCGTAGCGGTCGGTCAGCTCCTCGCGTACCGCCTTGACGTCCTCCTCCGAGTTGGCCGCGGCAATGGACCGGTAGGCCTGGAGGCGCAGGCGCTCGCCCGGCGCGTAGTCGTGGGGGACATGCGCGTCGACCGGGAGTTCGATCTTGACCTCCAGCGGGGGCTCCTCCTCCGCGCCGCCCTCCAGGGACGCCCGGTAGTCGGCGACCGCCTCGCCCACCATCCGTACGTACAGGTCGAAACCGACGCCCGCGATATGGCCGGACTGCTCGCCGCCGAGCAGGTTGCCCGCGCCGCGGATCTCCAGGTCCTTCATCGCCACGTACATGCCCGCGCCCATCTCGGTGTGCTGGGCGATGGTGGCGAGGCGCTCGTGGGCGGTCTCGGTGAGGGGCTTCTCCGGCGGGTAGAGGAAGTACGCGTACCCCCGCTCCCGGCCCCGGCCGACGCGGCCGCGGAGCTGGTGGAGCTGGGAGAGGCCGAAGTTGTCGCCGCGCTCCACGATCAGGGTGTTGGCGTTGGAGATGTCGATACCGGACTCCACGATCGTCGTGGAGACGAGGACGTCGAACTTCTTCTCCCAGAAGTCCACGACGACCTGTTCGAGCACGCTCTCCGACATCTGGCCGTGCGCGGTGGCGATCCGCGCCTCCGGGACGATCTCCCGCAGCCGGGCCGCCGCCCGGTCGATGGACTCGACCCGGTTGTGGATGTAGAAGACCTGGCCCTCGCGGAGGAGTTCGCGGCGGATCGCGGCGCCGATCTGCTTCTCCTCGTACGGGCCGACGAAGGTCAGGACGGGGTGCCGCTCCTCCGGCGGGGTGGTGATCGTCGACATCTCGCGGATGCCGGTGACCGCCATCTCCAGGGTCCGGGGGATCGGGGTCGCGGACATCGTCAGTACGTCGACATTGGCGCGCAGCTTCTTCAGCTGCTCCTTGTGCTCGACGCCGAACCGCTGCTCCTCGTCGACGATGACCAGGCCCAGGTCCTTGAACTTGGTCTCGGACGAGAACAGCCGGTGGGTGCCGATGACGACGTCGACCGTGCCGTCCCGCAGGCCCTCCAGGGTGGCCTTGGACTCGGTGTCGGACTGGAAGCGGGAGAGCGCGCGGACCTTCACCGGGAACTGCGAGTACCGCTCGGAGAAGGTGCCGAAGTGCTGCTGCACCAGCAGCGTCGTCGGGACGAGGACGGCGACCTGCTTGCCGTCCTGGACCGCCTTGAACGCGGCCCGTACCGCGATCTCCGTCTTGCCGTAGCCGACGTCGCCGCAGATCAGCCGGTCCATGGGGACGGACTTCTCCATGTCCTCCTTGACCTCGGCGATGGTGGAGAGCTGGTCGGGGGTCTCCGCGTACGGGAAGGCGTCCTCCAGCTCCCGCTGCCAGGGGGTGTCGGGGCCGAAGGTGTGGCCGGGGGCCGCCATCCGGGCCGAGTAGAGGCGGATCAGATCGGCAGCGATCTCCTTGACGGCCTTCTTCGCGCGCGCCTTCGTCTTGGTCCAGTCCGCGCCGCCGAGCCGGTGCAGGGTCGGGGCCTCGCCGCCGACGTACTTGGTGATCTGCTCCAGCTGGTCGGTGGGGATGTAGAGCCGGTCGCCGGGCTGGCCGCGTTTGGCGGGGGCGTACTCGACGACGAGGTACTCGCGGGTCGCGCCCTGGACGGTCCGCTGGACCATCTCGATGTACCGGCCGACGCCGTGCTGTTCGTGGACGATGTAGTCGCCGGTCTCCAGGGTCAGCGGGTCGATCGTCTTGCGGCGGCGGGTCGGCATCCGCCGGCCGTCCTTGCCCGCGGCCTTCTGGCCGGAGAGGTCGGTCTCGGTGAGGACGGCGAGCCGGAGCCCCGGATCGATGAACCCGTAGTCGATGGAACCGGTCGCCACCTGGACGACCCCGGGGGCGACCTCGGTGAGATCGGTGTCGAGCCGGGCCGGAACGCCCTCGCCGCCGAGGACCTCCACGGTCCGGGCGGCCGGGCCGTGGGCCTCGGTGACGAAGACCGTGCGCCAGTTGTCGGCGAGCCAGCCCTTGGTGTCGGCGAGGGCGCGGGCCGTGTCGCCGCGGTACGACTCGGGGGCGTGCATCCCGAGCTTGATGGTGTCGTCGGACAGCTCCTCGTCGGCGGCGAACGGGGCCACCGTCCACCACATCATGTCCAGCTCACGGGCCCGGTCCCGGACATCGGCGATGCTCCACAGCGATGCCGCGCCGACGTCGATGGGCGCCTCGCCGCCGCCCGCCGTCGCGGCCCAGGACGCCTGGAGGAACTCCCGCGAGGTGGCGACCAGGTCCGCGGCCCTGGTCCGGACCCGCTCCGGGTCGCAGACCAGCGTCATCGCTCCGGCCGGGAGGACGTCGAGCAGCAGCTCCATATCGTCGACGAGGACCGGGGCGAGGGACTCCATGCCCTCGACCGCGATCCCCTCAGCGATCTTGCCGAGGAGTTCGCCCAGCTCGGGGTGGGCCTCGGCGAGCGCGGCGGCCCGCTCCCGGACCTGTGGGGTGAGCAGCAGCTCACGGCAGGGCGCCGCCCACAGACCGTGCTCGGCGACCTCCAGCGACCGCTGGTCGGCGATCTTGAAGTAGCGGATCTCCTCGATGTCGTCGCCCCAGAACTCCACCCGGAGGGGGTGCTCCTCGGTGGGCGGGAAGACATCGAGGATGCCGCCGCGGACGGCGAACTCGCCGCGCTTCTCGACCAGCTCGACCCGGGAGTACGCGGCGGCGGCGAGGGCGTCGACGACCTCGTTCAGATCGGCCTGCTCACCGGTGCGCAGCGCCACCGGAACCAGCTCGCCCAGCCCCTTGACCTGCGGCTGGAGTACGGAGCGGATCGGGGCGACCACGACGGAGACGGGCCCGGCGGCCGGGTCGTCGGCGGACGGGTGGGCCAGCCTGCGGAGCACGGCGAGCCGCCGGCCCACGGTGTCGGAGCGGGGGGAGAGCCGCTCGTGGGGCAGGGTCTCCCAGGCCGGGTACTCGGCGACGGAGTCCTCGGGCAGCAGCGAGCGCAGGGCCGCGGCCAGGTCCTCGGCCTCCCGGCCGGTG
This sequence comes from Streptomyces sp. NPDC003691, assembly GCF_053981115.1. NCBI lineage: Bacteria > Bacillati > Actinomycetota > Actinomycetes > Kitasatosporales > Streptomycetaceae > Streptomyces > Streptomyces sp. NPDC003691. Next base: position 74,619 of record NZ_JBSFNQ010000023.1, read on the forward strand.
GCGGTGACCGCGAGCACGGTCCGCCCGGCGTCCCTGGCCAGCGCGGCCACGGCGAAGGGCCGCGCGGCGGGCGGCCCCACCAGGTCCACCTGCCTGCGGCCCGCGCTGCGCGCGGCCTGCACGGCCTCGGCGAGCGCGGGATCACGTACGACGGCGTCCAGCAGACCGTGGAGACTCATGAAAGGCGTTCCGTCCCGGGTGATGCGATACGGGTAGGGGCAACGGTGCGCGCTGCGGCTGTGGGCAACGCGAACGGCCCGGCACGTCGAACGGGCCGGGGTCCACCAGCGTACGCCCGCCGGACGCCTCCCGCTCGGGGATACCCCGGGGCCCGGTAGCCCCCGGGCGCAGGCACCCTCTGACATCCGGGCCCGGTTGTCCGAGGGTGTGGCGGACATCCGGGTCCGGATACGGCGGCGGGCCCGGCGGCCGAGCGGATGCTCGGTCACCGGGCCCGTTTCCCGTGGGGCGGGTTGCGGAAGCCGCCGGGGCTACTCGCTGGCGATCGCGTTCAGGACGTTCATCCGGCCCGCCCGGAACGCCGGGACCAGGGCCGCGAACAGACCGACGAAGGCCGATCCGACGAAGACCGTGATGATCGTGGGCCAGGGGATCTCCAGCACGCCCAGCCCCTCCAGGGCCAGCAGCTTCTGGGCCGCGGTGCCCCAGCCCATGCCCAGACCGAGGCCGAGCAGGGCGCCGAAGAGGGCGATGACCACCGACTCCAGGCGGATCATGCGGCGCAGCTGGCGGCGGGAGAGACCGATGGCCCGCATCAGACCGATTTCACGGGTCCGCTCGACCACCGACAGCGCCAGGGTGTTCACCACACCGAGGACGGCGACCACGATCGCCAGGGCCAGCAGCCCGTAGACGAGGTTCAGCATCTGGCCGACCTGGTCCTTCAGGTCTTCCTTGAAGTCGGCCTGGTTGGAGGCCTTGTACTGCGGATACGGCTCCAGGGAGTTCTTCAGCGCGGTGTACGCCTGCTTCTCCTGGCCGTCCTTCGCCGAGGCGAAGAGCATGAAGTTCTGCGGCAGCTTGTCCGCGGGGATATGACGGCGCGCGGTCTCCGTGCTCAGGATGATCGCGCCCTGCTCCATGGCGCTGTCGTCGGAGGTGATCGCCCGGACGGTCAGCTCCACGGGCTTCGCACCGCTGAACGCGACCGTCAGCTTGGAGCCCAGCTTCAGCCCGTGCTTCTCGGCGTACTCCGAGCCGACCGAGAGGGAGTCCTTGCGGTAGGCGTCGGACTGCTTGCCCTCGACCATCTTCTTCCGCAGGTCGGTGGCGTACGTCGGGTCGGTGGCGACCAGCGTCATCTTGGCGGAGGCGCCGTCGGGGGCAGTGACCTTGGCGAGGATGTCGCGGTACTCGGTGACATGGGCGATGCCCTCGGTCTTCCGGACGGCCTCCAGGGCCGCGGGCACCACCGGCTGGCCCGGCTGCGCCTGGATGATGAAGTCGGCGCCGACCGACTTGTCCAGCTCCTCGGTCGCCGAGGCGACCATGGAGGAGCCGACCACCGAGAGGCAGGCGACCAGGGCGAGCCCGATCATCAGCGCGGCGCCGGTGGCGCCGGTGCGGCGCGGGTTGCGCAGGGCGTTGCGCTCGGCCATACGGCCGACCGGGCCGAAGGCGCGGAGCACGACCACGCTGAGGGCGCGCACCACCACACCCGCCAGCAGCGGGCCGATCACGATGAAACCGAGCAGTGAGAGCACCACTCCGGCGGCGAGGACCAGGGAGCCCTCGGACGCCTTGTCCGCCTGGCTCGCGGCGACCAGGGCGAGCGCGCCGCCCGCGGTGAGGAGCAGTCCGACGGCGGCCCGCACCCAGCCGGACTTGCCGTCCGCCGGGACCCCGGTCTCGCGCAGCGCGGCCATCGGGGAGATCTTCCCGGCCCGGCGGGCCGGGATGTAGGCGGCGACGATCGTCACCACGACACCCAGCACCACACCGACGAACGGGGTCGTCCACTTCACCGTCAGATCCTCGGTGGAGAGGTTCATCCCCATGCTGCCCATCAGCTCCATCAGGCCGACAGCGATACCGACGCCGGCGCCGACGCCGAGGGCGGAGCCGACGGTGCCGAGCAGGACGGCCTCGAACAGGACGGAGCGGTTGACCTGCTTGCGGCTGGAGCCGATGGCCCGCATCAGGCCGATCTCACGGGTGCGCTGGGCGACCAGCATGGAGAAGGTGTTGACGATCAGGAAGATGCCGACGAGCAGGGCGATCCCGGCGAAGCCGAGCATCGCGTACTTCATGACGTTGAGGAAGGATCCGACGTCCTTGCGGCCCTCGTCGGCGGACTCGTCCGCGGTCTTGAGGTCGTAGCCGGCGCCGAGGGCGGCGGTGAGGTTCTGCTTGGCCCGGACATCGGAGACGCCGTCCTTCGCGGTCACCGCGATCTGGGTGAAGACGCCTTCCTTGCCGAGCAGCTGTCGCTGGGCGGTGGCGGTCTCGAAGACCACCATGGCGGCACCGGGGTTGGTGACCTTGAAGGCCATGATCCCGCTGATGGTGGCGGTGAAGTCGCCGTCCACGGTGATGGTGCGGATCGGGTCGCCGATCTTCAGCTTCTTCTTGTCGGCGGTGTCCTTGTCCACCATGACGTCCGTCGGGCCGCGCGGGGCCTGTCCGGAGCTGATGTCGAAGGTCTTGAGGTCGACCTCGGTCCAGTTGCCCGCGATGGTGGGTCCGCCGCCGGTGGCACCGATGTTCTTGTTCTTCTTGTCGACGATGGTCACGGCCGTGCTGTGGACCATGCCGACGGCTTCCTCGATGCCCTCGGCCGAGCCGACCTTCGCCACCAGCGACGCGGGCAGCGTCTCGGGGCGGCCGGTGGACGGGGGCCCCTCGTCCTCGTCGTCCGTCTCCTTCGGGGAGACGGTGACATCGGACGAGGTGACTGCGAAGAGCTTGTCGAACGTCGTGTTCATGGTGTCGGTGAACACGAGGGTGCCGCAGACGAACGCCACCGACAGCAGCACGGCTATCGCGGAGAGCGCCATCCGCCCCTTGTGGGCGAAGAAGTTTCTCAGGGACGTCTTGAACGTGGTCACGAGGTACGCCCCCGGGCGTCGAAGTCCTTCATACGGTCGAGCACAGCCTCGGCGGTGGGCCGGAACATCTCGTCGACGATCCGGCCGTCCGCGAGATACAGCACCCGGTCCGAGTAGGAGGCGGCCACCGGGTCATGGGTGACGATCACGATGGTCTGCCCCAGCTCGTCCACCGAACGCCGCAGGAAGCTCAGCACCTCGGCGCCGGCCCGGGAGTCCAGGTTTCCGGTCGGCTCGTCGCCGAAGATGATGTCCGGCCGGGCGGCCAGCGCCCGGGCGACGGCCACACGCTGCTGCTGGCCGCCGGAGAGCTGCGTCGGCCGGTGCTTGAGCCGTCCGGCGAGACCGACGGTCTCCACCACCCGGTTCAGCCAGGCGCCGTCCGGCTTGCGGCCCGCGATGTCCATCGGCAGCGTGATGTTCTCCAGGGCGTTGAGCGTGGGCAGCAGATTGAACGCCTGGAAGATAAAACCGATCCGGTCCCGGCGGAGCTGCGTCAGCTTCTTGTCCTTGAGACCGGTGATCTCCGTGTCGTCGAGGTAGATCTGGCCCGCGGTGACGGTGTCGAGTCCGGCGAGGCAGTGCATCAGCGTCGACTTGCCGGAGCCCGACGGGCCCATGATCGCGGTGAACTGCCCGCGGGCGATGTCGACGTCGACCTGGTCGAGGGCGACGACACGGGTCTCCCCCGAGCCGTAGGCCTTGACGATCTGCCGTCCACGCGCGGCCACGGCCGAACGCTCTCCGGTGGCCCCGTGGGGCGAAATGGTCATGGCCGTAGTCACGGTCGTCTCCTCGTTCGGTGAACGGTCTGCATGTCGCCGACTGCCTTCTGATATGAGTCTGTCGGCGGGGCGCGGGCGGCGCGCTGGTGCGGGTCACCGTCTTGGTGCGGGGGTTTTCCCCACCCCCCGGGCGCCTCGGGCGGCCGGCGGTGGCGCCGTAAGAACAAGTTAAGGAACGGGGGCGCTTCGGCTCGTCGTTCCACGGAACGAATGCGGCAGGAACTGCCCTAGGGTCCAGCCCCTAGGGCCTCTCCACCTCAGGGTGGAGACCTCCCCTAGGAGTCCCGGCCGGGGGCCTGCCGAGGCCGTTCGGGAAACCGGGGCCCTCGGGGCCGACGCCCCGGAGGGCCTGGCCCTCACCGCGCCTGGAGCACACGGGGCCCAGCGCGGCCAGCGGATGACCGCCGTGGCGGCGGGGATTGTTTTCCGACTGCGGCCCGTCGTCGGCTTGTCGCGCAGTTCCCCGCGCCCCTAACGGCCCTCGCCGCCCCCTGTCGGACGGGGCCTCAGCTGCGGGTGCGCGCCGCTGGGAAGATCCTCGGGAACAGGGGCAGGTCGGGGTTACCGAGGAGTGGGGTGCAGGGTCGCCCCCGCAGTGGGCTGCGACAAGACGGGACGCGCCCGGGAGCGGTGCATCGCAGGCCGCGAGGAGGTGAGCCCGGAGGCCCACGACCCACCCGAACCAGACAGGACCCCGCGCCTACCCCACGAAGCAACGGGACTCGACCACCCCGGAGAACCCGCACCCCGCCAGGGCGCACGGCACCAAGGACCGGGGGCGCACCCCGAGGGCCCGCACCCCACAAGGGGCGCACGGCCCCAGGAGCCCGCGCCCCCGCAGGAGCGGACCGCAGGTCAGGACGCGGGCGGGAGGAGGGACTCCTGGAGGAGCTTCAGGGGCGCCAGGGCCTCCTCGCGGGATGCCGCGTTCGCGGCCAGGATGCGTTCCGTCTCGCCGGTCACCGCCTCCGCCTCGCCCCGCGCCTCCCCCAGCATCGCGTCCGCCCGCGCCTGGGCCTCCTCCCCCGTGCGGCGCGCGTACTCCTCCGCCTCCGCCAGCTCCCGCTCCGCCTCCCGCAGCAGCGCCGCCGCGCGCTCCTCCGCGCCCGCCCGCCGCTCGTCCCCCGCGGCGGCCTCGCGCTCCGCCTCCCGGTCCACCTGCGCCCAGCGGTCGGCCTGTTCGGCCTCCAGGACGGTGAGCATGTGCTCGGAGCGCTGCCGCATGGACTCCCAGACGACGGTCGCCTCGGCGCGGGCCGCGGTGGCGTCGCGGCGGGCGTCCATCAGGAGCCGTCCGCCCGCGGTCCGGGCGGCGGTGGTGAGGCGCCGGGTGTGTTCCTCGGCCGCGGCGAGCACCGCACCGGCCGCCGCGCCGGCCTCGTCGGCGAGGCCGCGGGCCGCGGCCCCGGCTTCGTCGGCGGCGCGGCGCGCGTCGTCGCGGGCCGAGGAGCGGACGTGGTCGGCGGTCTCCCAGGTGAGCGCGAGCAGTTCGCGGGCGGGGGTGCCCAGGGATTCGTACGACTGCGGCGGAGCCTCCGCGGCAGCCTGCGCGGCGGACTCCCGCAGTCCGGCGACCTCCGCGGCCATCCGCTTGGCGAGCACGGTCAGCCGCGCGGCGCGCTCCCAGGCGTCGTCGCGCTCCCGGGAGAGCGTGTCGAGGTGGGCGTCGGCCTGGTCGGGGCGGTAGCCGCGGCGTACGAGGTCGAAGCCACGGGGCGAAACCGGGGGCGGGGGCGGCGTATCGGCTTCTGTGATGGTCATCCTGCGACCCCTTCGTCTCCCGTGACCGATGACATGACGAACAGTGCGCATATCATCCGCGATACGGACGAAGTGGTCACATGACGACACTCGGAAACGATGACCAACGGGTCCGAAAAGACGAACGGGGCGCCGGTCCCGGAGGACCGGCGCCCCGTCCGGGCGCTCCGTACAACCACGGCGTACGACCACCGCGTACGACCACCGCGTACGGGGACCGCGTACGCGGCTACCGCGGACAGCGGTTACAGCAGGCCGTCCCACATCTGTTCCAGCAGGACGGACCACCAGCTCTCGGGCGACGCCAGCGCCGCCGGGTCGAGTGCGGCGAGGTACCCCTGGAAGTCGGCCGTCCAGCGGCCCGCCTGCTCCGGGTTGAGCCCGTACCGCAGCCGCCACATCTGCCCCAGCAGGGCCATGCAGCGGACGAACTCGGGCAGCCCGGTGTTGACGAACTGCGGTGCGGTCGCCTGGCCGCCGGGCCCGGCCTCGACCGGGACGGCGACGATGTTCGCGGTGCCGTACTGGACGCAGATCGCGCGGCCGAAGTCGCTGCCGACGACGAGGTACGAGTTGGCGTCCGGGGCGGCCTGCACCTGCCGCTGGGCGGCGAGTTCGGCGAGGGTCGGGATGACCGGCTGGGCGGGCTGGGCCCAGAAGAAGGGGTTGAAGTCCCCGGGCAGCCCGGCGTACACGAGGGTCGCGGCGACGACGTCCGGTACGCCCTGCCGGGAGACCGCCCGCTGGTCGAAGCGGAGGACGCCCTGCGGCCCGAAGGCGCCGAGCAGCTCCTGTGCGACGCCCTGCGGCGGGACCGGCGGCGCGGGCTGCACCTGCGGCAGTGGAACCCGTACCGGCGCGGGCCGGGCGGGGCCGTCGGCGACCTGGTGCAGCTCCCCCTGGTGGGTGATCAACTGCCGCATGCCGTCCTGCCGTCCCGCGTGGTCGCGGCCGTACGGGGCGATGCTGGTGATCCGCGCCTGCGGCCAGGTCTCGCGGATCATGCGCGCGCAGTAGCCGCCGGGCAGCTCGCAGGACTCCAGCTCGGTGTGGAGCCCCAGCACCTGGTTGGGCGGGACGTTCATGGCCCGCAGCTCATGGAGGATCTGCCACTCCGGATGCGGTGTGCCGGGCGCGCTGCGGCGGATGATCTGCGCCTCGGAGCCGTCGGGGGCCCGGTAGCGCAGAACGGCCTGGTAGCCGGGGCCGACGGTGGGCACGCCCGAGGTCTGCTGGGGGTAGCCGTAGGCGCCGGGCGCGCCGGGGGGCGGACCGGGAGGGGCGGGCGGACCCGCCGTCGGCGGGCGTCCGGCCGCCGGGGCCTGCCCGGGTCCGGCCGGGGGCGCGCCGGGCGGACCCGGCGGGGGTACGGCGCCGGGCGCGCCGGGCATCCCCGGGGGCGGCGGGGGCGCACCCGGGCCCAGCGGGTTCGGCCCGGCGAGCATGGTCGCCGCGTGGTGGACCTGGTCACCGGGCTGCGGCGGCGGGGTGGGGGGCCCGGGCGGCGGAGCCGGGGCCTCCGGGGGTACCTGGGAGACGAGCTGGGTCGGGATGTACCCGCCCGCGGGCTGACCGGGAGGTCCGGGCTGCCCGGGCCGGCCGGGAGGACCCGGCGGGCCGGGAGGCGGCGGGGCCGTCGCGGGGGCGCCGGGGCGGCGCGGGGGCGCGGCCTTGGCGGTCGCGGCGTCCGCGATATCGGCGGCGCCCGTCGCGGGACCGGCCGGAGGCGGGGTGGCACCGGACGGCACCGGCGGTACGGGCGGGGGCGTGGCCGCCGCCGGAAGCCCGGGGGCGGGCCCCGTGGCGGCAGGGGGCGGTACGGGCGCGGACGCGACGGGCCGCAGCGCGCCTTCGACCGCGGTCGGCGGGAGTTGGCTGCCGCCCTCCATGAGCGCGGTCGGCATATCCGCCGGGACCACGTCCGGGGCGGTGTCCGGGCCGCCGGGCGGTTCGAGGACGGTCGCGGGCAGCGGTACGGACCCGTCGTCCGCTCCGGCGGCCGGGCTGCCCTGGCTGGGGGTGGGCCAGGCGCTGCCGCCGGAGGTACCGGCGGCCGGGGGCGCGTGCTCCGGGGCGGCGGGAACGGGCGGACCGCCGGGCACCGCGTCCTGCGGGGGCGGTACGGCCCCGGGCAGGGCCCCCGGCACCGCGTCGGCGGGCGGCGGTACGGAGTCGGCGGGCGGCCGCACGGTGCCGGCCGTGTCCCCGGGCCCCGGCACGGCGTCCGCGGGCGACGGCGGTACGGATCCCGTACCGGACGCAACATCGCCGGAAGTGCTCCGGGGACCGGCCCCCGGTACGGCATCGGCGGGCCCGGACACGGCGGGCACGGCGTCCACCGGGCCGGACGCGGCGGGTACGGCGGGTACGGCGTCCGCGACACCGCCCGCCGGAACGGTCCCGGCACCGGAGTCGCCGCCCGGCGGCGCGAACGGCACACCGGAGCCACCCGCCGGGCGGGTCCCGTTCCCGGACCCGGGCCCGGGCGCGGGCGCGGGCGCAGCGGACGCCGAAGCATCACCGCCACCACCCGCGGCACCGGCAGCGCCAACAGCCCCCGGCACCGAGTCCGGCCGCGGGTGACCGCCACGGGAGTCCGCGGTCGCGGCGGACGCCGAAGCATCACCACCAGTCCCCGCGGCGCTACCGGAACCGGCACCGGGACCCGGCACCGCGTCCGACGGCGGGTGCGCGGCGCGGGAGTCCCCGGACCCGGGCGCGTCCGCCGCTGCGCCCCCGGCCACGGGACCGGCCGCCCGGTCCGCCGCCTCCTGGAGCCATTCCGGCGGGGTGATCAGGAACGACGTCTGGTTCTGGTCGATCCGCCGCGGCCGCTCGGGCGCGGTGGGCCGCGGCGCGTCCGCGGGGGCGCCGTACTCCTCCTCGTACCGCCGGATCACCTCACCGACCGGCAGGGCGGGCCAGAGCGTGGTGTCCCCGCTCGACCGGGCGATGACCATCCGCTGGCCGCCGCCGCCCGAACGGACGCCGCCCTCGCGGTCCTCCGCCCACACCACGAAACCCAGGTCGAACTCCCGTACCCGCACCTCGCGGTGCTGGTAGGCCGGGACATCGCCGTTGATCCACTCCTCGGCGCGCTCCTGCGCCTGCGCGAACGTCACCATCGCCGCGTCACTCCCCATCCGGTGCTTCGGTCGCGGACCCGGAACCCTGCCCGGACACGGCGCGGGCGAAGCCGCCGTCGACCATCAGGCCCGCCACGGTCTCCAGCTCGGGCGGACTGCCCGCGAGCCGGCCGAGGAAGGTGTCGAAATCGTCTCCGCAGGGCCGGAGCAGCCGCTCCACCCGCTCCCCGGCGGGCTCGCCGTCCCCGTCGCGGACGTCGTCGTAGGCGCAGAACCAGACCGAACCGGGCGCCGTGCCCCGTACCTTCACCGCGAGCAGCCCGCCCTGGACATAGGCGACGCCGAGGTAGTCCTTGGTCAGATGGTCGCGCAGGCACTTGTTGACATAGCCGAGGTCGTCGGCGGCGGCCTCGTCGCGGACCGTGAAGAACGGCTGGTCGACCAGGAGCCCCAGCTCCGGGTCGAGGGCCACTCCGGCGGGCGCGCAGCCGCCCGCGGCCTTGAGGAAGTCCCGGTAGGCGCCGGGCAGCCGGTAGCCGAGGTCCTCCTCGACGCCGAGGAGTTGCGTCTCGCCGACGGCGACGCCCCGCCGGGACAGCCGCAGATGCGCTGGGCGGGCCTCCTGGAGCGGACGGGTGCCGTACTTGCCGTGGTCGACGGCGGCGGTGGCGATACCGCCGTGGTGCCGCAGCAGCGCCTTCACCTCGACCGGGACCAACTCCATCCGGCGGCCGCCGCGGACGTGGTGCCAGGTCCAGCCGTGGGGCGTGGCGACGGGGGGCAGGCCGTGCCAGAGTTCATGGCCGTCGGCGTGCAGGGCGGCGTTCGCCGATACGTAGTCCGTCAGACGCAGTTCGTCGACGCCGAAGCCCTCCGGCGGGTCCGCGATCTCCGCCACGGCGCGGGCGTACGGCGAGAAGTCCGGGTAGCCGTCGGCGTCCACGCGGACACCCCGGGGGTGGCGGGCCGCGCGGACCGGATCCGGGAAGTGCACGACCTGACCGGCATAGGCCGCGTTCGGCGGTCCGGCGGGAAGCCGGGTACCGGGGCCCGGAGGCGGGGCCCCCGGCCCCTGCGGACCTGTCGTCCCTGTCGTCATCGGTATGCGCCCCCTGCTGGCTGCTGAATGTCCGGGACAGCCTATGCGGTGGGGTCGGCGGGTTCGCCCGGCCGCTCGCCCCGCAACGAGGGGCGCGGGCGCGGCTCTTCCCACCCCTCCCTCACACCGTGCTGTCGCGCCACAGCGGGCCGCTTCGTTCCCGTCGCAAACGCTCACCAAGTGTCACGGGCGAGTGACCGAACGCCGACGGGCGGACACGTTTCATCGCCCCAGCTTCCCCAGAAAGCACAGCATTTGGCAGGCTGTTCCCTGCTCGGGGGGAGTGCACTGGAGGGACCACGGCACCATGCACACAGCGCAAACGTTTACACAGAGCGACACGGGTGATCCTCGTCTCAGGTGGAGCAACGACGAGGGAACACGGCCGCCGCTGCTCGGCCACCGCCGCGACGGCATCCTGCCGACGGTCGCGGCGGCGCTCTCCGTGCGCGGCGCGGTCCTCACTTCCACGGCGGCGAAGGCGGACCGGCCGCCGGTCCTCCACGCCCTGGTCCAGGATTTCCTGGACACGCTCCCCAGCAGCCAGCGGGAACGATTCACCGGGCGGTGCGCGGAAGCGCTGCTGCTCTCCCGGCGGCTCACCGAGGCGGACGGCGCACGGTCCCGGCGGGCCCAGCGCAAGCCCATGACGTACGCCGAGGCCAAACGCGCGCTGAAGAACGCCAGGCTGACGGCGCGCCGGATCCGCGAGGACGGCGACCCCCTGCACGGCACCTACGCGCCGCCGTGCCGGTCCTGTGCGGCCATGCTCGACCACTTCGGCGTACTCGCCGTCGATCCCAGCGCCCCCGAGAACGGCTGACCCCCACGCCATGTCCGACAGACTCAGTACGACACGGTTCCCCGTCGGCATCGACGCCGCGCTGCGGGAAGCGGGCTGGCTGCCCGGCCGCTGGGACATCAAGCTCGCCGAACACTGGGCGGACACGCTCCGGGCGTACGAGTCGCCCGCGGGGCACCGGCACGAGGTGTTCCCGGCGGCGGTCGAGGCATGGGCCGAGTTCGGCGGGCTGCGGATCACCGCGCCGCCGCCGGGCCGCCAGGTGGCTCCGCCGGACCTGCGGGTGGACCCCCTGCACGGCCTCCACCTCGCCCGCACCCTCGGCGACCTGGGGCGGGCCCTGGGCACGCAGCTCGCTCCGCTGGGGGCGGAGGGCGAGGACCAGGCGGTGCTGGCGATGGACGTCCAGGGCCGGGTGTACAGCGTGGACCACACGGGCGACTGGTACGTGGGCCCGACCCTGGACGCGGCCCTGATCCACCTGCTCCTCGGCCGCGCGCCCCAGCGCCTCGCGCCGCAGGGGTAGCCCGAGTGGCCCTGCGCTTGCCAGTCTGGGAACCCCCAGTGCCCTACCTCGCCCGGGGCAGCGGATGACCGCCGTAGCGGCGGGGACTGTTTTCCGACCGCGGCCCGTCGTGGGCCGTTCGCGCAGTTCCCCGCGCCCCTAGAGACCCTTGCCCGGCTTGTCAGGTGGGGAGCCTCCGGGGAACAGAAAAGCTTGAGGGCGAGGGCAGGTCAGGGTTACCGCGGAGTGGGGTGCAGGGTCGCCCCCGCAGCGGGCTGCGACAAGAAAGAAGGCGCCCGAGGGCGGTGCATCGCAGACCGCGAGGAGGTGAGCCCGGAGGCCCACGACCCACCCGCACCCGACAAGACCCCGCACCTACCCCACGAAGCAACGGGACTGAACCACCCCCGAAGAACCCGCACCCCGCAAGGACGCACGACCCCAAGGGGCCCGCGACACGCGAGGGGCGCACAACACCAAGGGGCCCGCACCCAGCAAGGGCACGACCGCGCCAAGGGCCCGCACCCCACAAGGCGCGACCACAGCAAGGGCCCGCACCCCCGCAAGGCGCGACCACAGCAAGGGCCCGCACCCCCGCAAGGCGCAGCCGAGGGGCCCGGTTACCCCGGAGCGGGAGGCGGCACCGTGGGGAGGACCGCCGAGACGCGGAAGCCGCCCGCGTCCGTCGCGCCCGAGACGAAGACGCCGCCCAGCCCGTGGACCCGCTCCCGCATACCGACCAGGCCGTTGCCGCCGCTGGGCAGGTCCGCGCCGGGAGCGCCGCCGCCCGCCGCCCCGGGGGCGCCGTTCTCGACCTGCATGGCGACCTCCGCCTCCCGGTGCGCCAGCCGGACCAGGACCTTCGCCCCGGCCGCGTGCTTGTGGACGTTGGTCAGGGCCTCCTGGACCACGCGGTAGGCGGTCTGCTCGACCTCCGGGGCATAGCCGCGGGCCTCGCCGTGGACGGTGTACTCGACGACCATGCCGGCCTGCCGGGACTGGCCCACGAGGCACTCGACATCGGCGATGGAGGGGCCGCCGTCCTGGCCGCCCGGAGCACTCCCGGCGGCAGCGGCGGCGGCAGCGGCGGCCGCGGCGCCCACCGCGGCGAGCGGCACCGCCGCCGTCCGGGGCCGGTCGGCCTCCCCGGCCCGCAGCACCCCGAGCATCTCGCGCAGCTCGGTCAGCGCCTGGCGCCCCATATCGCCGACGAGGGCCGCGTTCTTGACGGCCTTCGGGGGGTCCTTGAGGGCCACGGCCTGGAGGGCGGCGGCGTGGACGACCATGAGGCTGACCCGGTGGGCGACGACGTCGTGCATCTCGCGGGCGATCCGGGTCCGCTCCTCCGTACGCGCCCACTCGGCGCGCTCCTCGGCCCGGTCGGCGAGGAGCGACAGCTCGGCCTCCAGGCTGTCGGCGCGCTCCCGGAGGCTCTCCATCAGCCGGCGCCGGGCGCCTATGTAGAGGCCGAAGAGGACGGGCGGCAGGGAGATGCCGACGGCAACGAACGCGGACATGGCGGGGACGAACCAGGCGCCGGGGTCGCCGAAGTCCTCGGGGGCGTCCCGGACGTCCTGGCCCATCTGGACGTAGGCGACGATGAACATGGCGGTCAGCGTCATCCCGGTCAGGGTGGCCGTGATCCGCTTCGGCACCTCGGAGGCGGCGAGGGTGTAGAGGGCGACGATCGACATCAGCCAGCCCATCTCGGCGGGTGTGACGGCGATGCCGACGAGCACGACCGCGATGGGCCAGCGCCGCCGTACGACGAGGACGGATCCGGCCAGCAGGCCGAAGAGGACCCCGAGGGCCGACGGAGCGCCGGTGGACTCGGCGAACTGTGCGCCTTCGAAGGCGCACTCCACGGCGGAGACCAGCGCGAGTCCGACGTCCAGCGCGACGCTTCGCCGCCTTACCCACCACCCCGGGACGCGGGGCGTGGTGCCCGCGGCGTCCTGGTGTGCCCCCGTTATGGTCATGCACTCCACCCTACGGGCGGCGGGCACCGAACACCCGGGGTGTTTCCCGCGATTCCCCACGGGATAACGGGGGCCGGAACCGGCTGCGGGCGCCCGGGAACGGGACGGGACCGGAACCGGCGCCGGGCGGGGTGCCGGTCCGCCCGGGCCGGGGCCCCGCCCGGCGGTCCGCCCGGCCGTCCGGCCGACGATCCGGCCGCCGCACCGTCGCGGGGGAGGCGGCCGGTACGGCATAGTAGGGGCTGCCCCGGTGGTCTCCGGTCACGGCGATGAGACTCGTATCACCTCGGGCAGGCGATCCCAGGTCGTCTAATGGCAGGACAAATGGTTTTGGTCCATTGAATGAGGGTTCGATTCCTTCCCTGGGAGCAGCGCAGAGCAGTGGGCGAAGGGCCCCGGCCGCCGAAGGCCGGGGCCCTTCGGCGTTTCCGGCGGGGGTACGCCCCGATGGACCGGCACCCCGGCGCACCCCGTCGGCGCAACCCCGGAGCCTCTTGGGCGGATCTTGGGTTTCCCTGGTCATTTCGCTGGTCAGACGCCCCGGTATCCTTCGGATGTCCACCACCCGAAGCCGAAGGGCATACCCGTGAGCGCCAACCGCCCGGCAGCCGTCGTCGTCCTCGCAGCGGGTGAGGGCACCCGCATGAAGTCCAAGACCCCCAAGGTCCTCCATGACATCTGCGGGCGGTCCCTCGTGGGCCATGTCGTCACCGCGGCGCGCGAGCTGGACCCCGAGCATCTGGTCGTGGTCGTCGGCCATGCCGCCGAGCAGGTCAGGGGGCATCTGACGGAACGGTACGCCGGTACCCGCACCGCCTTCCAGGCCGAGCAGAACGGGACCGGGCACGCGGTCCGGATGGCCCTGGAGGAGCTGGGCCAGGCGGTCACCGGGACCGTCGTCGTGGTCTGCGGGGACACCCCGCTGCTCTCCGGCGAGACGCTGACCGCGCTGGCCACGACCCATGGGGGCGACGGCAACGCGGTGACCGTGCTCACTGCCGAGGTACCGGACTCCACCGGGTACGGGCGGATCGTGCGGGACCCGGCGTCGGGTGCCGTGACCGCGATCGTGGAGCACAAGGACGCTTCGGAGGAGCAGCGGGCGATCCGGGAGATCAACTCCGGGGTGTTCGCCTTCGACGGGCAACTGCTCGCGGACGCGCTGGGGAAGGTCCGTACGGACAACAGCCAGGGCGAGGAGTATCTGACGGACGTCCTCGGCATCCTGCGCGAGGCCGGTCACCGGGTGGGCGCCTGTGTGGCCGCCGACCACCGGGAGATCCTCGGCATCAACAACCGGGTCCAGCTGGCGGAGGCCCGCCGGCTGCTCAACGGGCGGCTGCTGGAGCGGGCCATGCTGGCCGGGGTCACCGTGGTCGACCCGGCGTCGGTCCAGCTCGACGCGACCGTCGCTTTCGAGCCGGACGCCGTCATCCATCCGGGCACCCAGCTGCTCGGGACCACCCGTCTCGCCGAAGGCGCCGAGGTCGGGCCCAACACGCGGCTCACGGACACCGTCGTGGGTGCGGGCGCCCGGGTGATCAACGCCGTCGCGGACCGTGCGGAGATCGGCGACGGTGCCTCGGTGGGGCCTTATGCCTATCTGCGTCCGGGTACCCGGCTGGGGGCGAAGGCCAAGGCCGGTACCTATGTCGAGATGAAGAACGCCACGATCGGCGAGGGCACCAAGGTCCCCCATCTGTCGTATGTCGGCGACGCCACGATCGGCGATTTCACGAATATCGGCGCGGCCAGCGTCTTTGTGAACTACGACGGTGAGGCGAAGCACCACACCACGATCGGCTCCCACTGCAAGACCGGTTCGGACAATATGTTTGTGGCTCCTGTCACGGTCGGGGACGGCGCCTATACGGCGGCCGGTTCGGTGATCACCAAGGATGTACCGGCCGGGTCGCTGGCCGTCGCCCGTGGCCAGCAGCGGAATATCGAGGGCTGGGTGGCCCGCAAGCGGCCGGGCAGCTCTGCCGCGCAGGCAGCGGCGGCGGCCGCCGAGAAGGCGTCCGGCGAGAACTGACCGGAAACGGGTGCGCCAAAGACGGCGTACCGTGATACGTGCACACATTCGGCTGGCTCGCGAATCCCCATGCCCGCGGCCAGAGAACACCCTCTGAGGAGACAGTGCTGTGACCGGGATCAAGACGACCGGCGAGAAGAAGCTCATGCTCTTCTCCGGCCGCGCCCACCCCGAGCTGGCCGAGGAAGTCGCGCATCAACTGGGTGTCAGCCTGGTTCCGACCAAGGCTTTCGACTTCGCGAACGGCGAGATCTATGTCCGTTTCCAGGAGTCCGCGCGCGGTGCCGACTGCTTTCTGATGCAGAGCCACACGGCTCCCATCAATAAGTGGATCATGGAACAGCTGATCATGATCGATGCGCTGAAGCGGGCTTCCGCCCGGAGCATCACCGTGATCGTGCCGTTCTACGGCTATGCCCGCCAGGACAAGAAGCACCGCGGCCGTGAGCCGATCTCGGCCCGTATGATCGCCGACCTGATGAAGACCGCCGGCGCGGACCGGATTCTCACGGTCGATCTCCACACCGACCAGATCCAGGGCTTCTTCGACGGCCCGGTGGACCACCTGTTCGCCCTGCCGGTGCTGGCGGACTACGTGGCCGCGAAGGTCGACCCGGCGAAGCTGACCGTGGTCTCCCCCGACGCCGGCCGGGTCCGGGTCGCCGACCGCTGGTGCGACCGGCTCGGCGCGCCGCTGGCGATCGTGCACAAGCGGCGGGACAAGGACGTCGCCAACCAGGTGACCGTCCACGAGGTCGTCGGCAATGTCGAGGGCCGGGTCTGCGTCCTGGTCGACGACATGATCGACACCGGCGGCACGATCTGCGCCGCGGCGGACGCGCTCTTCGCCAACGGCGCGGAAGACGTCATCGTGACGGCGACGCACGGTGTGCTCTCCGGCCCGGCGGCCGACCGCCTGAAGAACTCCAAGGTCAGCGAGTTCGTCCTGACCAACACCCTGCCGACCCCGGGTGACCTGGAGCTGGACAAGATCACGGTGCTGTCGATGGCACCGACGATCGCCCGCGCGGTACGCGAGGTCTTCGAGGACGGCTCGGTCACCAGCCTCTTCGAAGAGCAGGCGTAACTCTTAGGGCTCGGTTCGCCTCCGGGGCGCTGAAGACGAGTTCTTCAGTCGATCGTGCTCGGTCGCTCGTTCCTCGCGACCTGCGCGCGTTCTCCTTCCAGAACTCGCCGCGCCCCTTCGGCTCACTCGCCTTGGGTACCCGAGGTCGGCGCGAGTCGGTGGATCAAGGGCCGCGGTCTCCGTTTCGGAGACCGCGGCCCTTTCCCGTAGACTGCTGGGGTTGCTCGGCGAGGGAGGCCGTACCGGAAGCGGTACGGCGGTCCGTAATCGACGCGCTCTTCGCATCAGGCGTAGCAGGCCGTTCACGGCCGGGTGACCGATCCCCTTCCGTCTGTTGTGCGAGGAGTGCACATGTCCGAGGTCAAGCTGGCCGCGAGCGTCCGTACCGAGTTCGGCAAGGGCGCCGCCCGCCGCGTCCGCCGTGAGAACCGGGTTCCCGGTGTCCTCTACGGCCACGGCACCAACCCGGTCCACGTGACCCTCCCGGGCCACGAGCTGCTGCTGGCGCTGCGTACGCCGAACGTCCTGCTCTCCCTCGACATCGAGGGCAAGAACGAGCTGGCGATCCCGAAGGCCGTGCAGCGCGACGCCCTCAAGGGCCACCTGGAGCACGTCGACCTGCTGCTGGTCAAGCGTGGCGAGAAGGTCACCGTCGAGGTTCCGGTCGTCGCCGAGGGCGAGCTGGCCGCGGGCGGCAACCTGCTGGAGCACGTCCTGAACACGCTCTCCGTCGAGGCCGAGGCCACCCACATCCCCGAGTCCTTCACGGTCTCCGTCGAGGGCCTGGAGGCCGGTGCCTCCGTCCTCGCCAAGGACATCGCGCTGCCGTCCGGCGTGACCCTGGTCACCGAGGAGGACGCGGTCGTCCTCCAGGTCCTGGCCGCGCAGGCCGAGGAGCCCGCCGCCGAGGGCACCGAGGGCGAGGAGGCGGCCGCGGAGGCGTAAGCACTCCCGGCACCCACCGCTGTACGGTCGCCGCCCGCACCCCGCCGGGACCGGTGCGGGGGATCTCGTACTGCC